>CAIJJH010000150.1 GCA_903820955.1 uncultured Micrococcales bacterium | reverse complement strand
CGAGGGTAAGACAATCGTCTTTATCACCCACAAGTTGCGCGAGGTGAAAGAGGTCGCCGACAAGATAACTGTCATTCGCCTCGGCAAGGTGGTTGGCGAAGCCAAGCCGAGCTCGTCACCCGAAGAACTGGCCTCGATGATGGTCGGGCGCCCGGTAGACCTCGACGGCCAGAAAACCAAAGCCAAACCAACCGGAGTCCGATTCGCGGTAAAGCACCTTTCGGTTTTCAACGCTGCAGGGCTCAAAGTTGTAGACGATGTCTCCTTCGACATTCAGGCCGGCGAAACCTTGGTTTTCGCGGGCGTTCAAGGTAACGGCCAGACCGAGCTCACCGAAGCCATTCTCGGCCTGCAAAGCAAGGTTGAGGGAACAATCGAACTCGATGGCCGCGACATCTCCCGTGACTCCGTGAAACGCCGTCTCGACTATGGCATCGGTTTTATCCCCGAAGATCGCTCGACCGATGGCTTGGTGGGGGATTTCTCCATCGCCGAAAACCTGATGCTCGACCGCTCAGATCGCAAACCTTTTGCGAAACGCATGATCCTCCAACTCAATTACCTAGCCGAGTTTGCCGCCGAAAAAATCAAGGAATACGACGTCCGAACCCAGAGCGCTAGCCAAAAGGCCTCGTCTCTGTCGGGTGGAAACCAGCAGAAGGTCGTTCTCGCTCGCGAGCTTTCGAAAGAGCTCAAGTTGTTGGTCGCCTCGCAGCCGACCCGCGGTCTCGATGTCGGTTCCATCGAATTCGTCCACGAGCAAATCATTGCCACTCGCGATAGGGGTTTGCCGGTGATGATCATTGCCACCGAACTCGATGAGGCTTCGGCGCTCGCCGACCGAATCGCCGTTATGTATCGCGGAAAAATCGTGGGCATCGTGCCGGGCGACACCGACCGGAACAAGCTCGGCCAAATGATGGCGGGAGTGACCCTTTGAAAATCAATTTCAATTCGATAGTTCGAGGCAACGCGATCGTTCCAGTGCTCGCTGTTTTGGCTTCCCTAATCGTCGGTGGAGTCCTGATCGCGGTCAGCAACGCGGATGTCCTGGCTGCAGCCCCAAACATTTTCTCGGACCCAGGCACCTTCTTTAGCACTATAGGTAACTCCATCTTCGGCGCTTACGACGCATTGTTCCGAGGCTCGATTTTCAATTACCAGGCCAGCGACCTTGCTCACATGATCAAACCTTTGACCGAGACTCTTGCCTACGCGACCCCGTTGACCCTCACCGGCCTGGCCCTAGCGGTTTCTTTTCGCTCAGGCATGTTCAACATCGGCGGCACTGGGCAAATCATTTTCGGAGCAATGTTCGCCGGTTGGGTCGGCATCTATGTCAACCTGCCGTTCTGGATTCACCTGCCGCTAGCGATTTTGGTAGGTGTCGCCGGTGGCGCGCTTTTCGGTGGTTTGGTTGGTCTAATCAAGGCGACCACCGGTGCCAACGAAGTCATTGTGACAATCATGTTCAACTACATCGCTCGTCTACTTTTGCTTTACCTGCTAAAGACGCCGATCTTGCAGGCCCCACACAACATCAATCCGATCTCTCCAGCAATCCAAGATACGGCTCGTTACCCGCTTCTTTTTGGTCCTGACTACCGGTTGCACTGGGGATTCTTTGTGATGCTTGCCGCCGTGGTTTTCGTCTGGTGGCTGCTAAACAGGTCATCAATCGGCTTCAAGTTTCGTGCCCTCGGCCATAACCCCTCGGCTGCTCGGGTAGCTGGTATAAACGTCGGGCTCAGCTACGTCGGCATCATGGCAATCTCGGGGGCCTTGGCCGGCCTCGCTGGAACCACCCAGATTCTCGGTACTGAGTCAAACTTGACCGCCGGTGTAGCGGCGAGCTTTGGCATCGACGCGATCACTGTGGCCCTTCTAGGCCGTTCAAACCCTTGGGGTGTGCTGGCAGCAGGAATCCTTTTCGGAGCCCTCCGTGCGGGCGCCACCACCATGCAGGCGGCTCAAGGCGTCCCCGTGGACATCGTCCTCGTCGTTCAGTCGATGATTGTTCTATTCATTGCCGCCCCACCACTCGTGCGGTCACTGTTCCGAATAAAGGCGGGTGCACCAAGTGAAGCTTAATAATCGCACCGCAATCACGGTCTTCGTCGTAACACTGTTCTCGCTACTTCTGGCCTTCATCTCCAGCCATGACACCGTCTCGGTAAAGATTTCAACGGATCACGATGCCTTCAAGTTAGGCCTCATCGATTTGCCGGTCTTCGGCACGCTCTGGACCTGCGCCTGGCTCTCGATAGCGATGAGCGCAATGGCTCTAACGATGCGGTGGATCCTCAAACGCAAGGTCTCGGGCGTAATCAGCGGTCTCAACTTCGTCTTCTTCGCCTGGGGAGCCTTGGTTTACCTCTACCACGGCAACACCATGACCCTGACCTCTCTGCTTCAGGGAGCACTAGCCCTGTCGGTCCCGCTAATCTTCGGCTCGATGTCCGGAGTTCTTTCTGAACGAGTCGGGGTCGTCAACATCGCCATCGAAGGCCAGCTCCTGTTCGGCGCGTTCACTTCGGCTATGGTTGCAACCCTCACCCACAGCATCTGGCTTGGCTTGCTGAGCGCCCTTGTCGCCGGCTCTTTAGTTGCCTGGCTCCTCGCGGTGTTCAGCATCAAATACCGAGTGGACCAAATAATCGTCGGTGTCGTAGTGAACGTCCTCGTCGCCGGCCTCACCAACTTCCTCTACGG
>CAIJJH010000149.1 GCA_903820955.1 uncultured Micrococcales bacterium | reverse complement strand
TCTTCTTCGTCCTTCTCCGAGAGAGCTGGAACGTTGACAGCGACGCCCGGAAGGTTTATGCCCTTGTTGTTCGAAACCATTCCGGCAACCTCAACAACGGTGGTTACCGTTCTCGCGTCAACTGCGGTTGCACGGAGGCCAACCTTACCGTCGTCGATCAGTAGAGCGTCGCCAGGTTTTACGTCGCCAGGCAGACCCTTGAACGTGGTTCCGCAGATGTTTACGTCGCCGTCAACCTCGTCGATGGTGATCTTGAAGGTGGCGCCCTTTTCGAGCATCACAGGGCCGTCCTTGAAGCGGGCGAGTCGAATCTTCGGACCCTGAAGGTCGACGAGGATTCCTACGGCTTTGCCGGTGTCGGCAGCAGCCTGACGCACATTCTTGAAGACGGCCTCGTGGACGTCGTAAGAACCGTGGCTCAGGTTCATGCGGGCGATGTTCACCCCGGCTTCGATAATTGCGCGAATCTGCTCGTAGCTAGATGTTGCCGGCCCTAGGGTTGCAACGATTTTGGCGCGTCTCATTTGTTCCTTTATTAATAGCTGACTGAAATTGGTAGATCAGTCGGTTTTACGGGGCTCGGGAGTTCGGATGAACCCTCGAGGTATGCGTCCACTGCAGCTGCGGCGGCTCTTCCTTCGGCAATTGCCCAAACAATCAGGCTTTGACCTCGGCCAGCGTCACCCGCAACAAAAACACCTTCAAGATTGGTTGCCCAATCTGCTCCGCGTGTAATGTTGCCACGCGAATCAACGTTGATTGCGCTATCGCTAACCAGCGTGTCGGTCTCGGGGCCCGTGAAGCCAAGGGCTAGCAGCACCATGTCTGCGGGAATCACTCTTTCGGTGCCAGCCTTTGGCAGGCGTTTACCGTCGACAAACTCCGTTTCGGCGATCTTGATGCCGGTTAGCTTGCCATTTTCGCCTACGAATTCGACCGTCGAAGCCAAGTACTCGCGCGAACCGTTCTCTTCGTGAGCGCTTGAAACTTCGAACAGGTTTGGGAACGTTGGCCATGGCTGATTCTCGGAGCGTTCGCTCGGCGGTTGTTGCCCGATAGCCAGCGTGGTAACCGACTTGGCGCCCTGACGAGTTGCGGTTCCGAGGCAATCGGCTCCGGTGTCACCGCCACCGAGAATGATGACATTCTTGCCACTTGCGACAATCTGGTCTTCGACGCCCTCACCGGAAACTACTCGGTTTGCCTGGGTTAGGTAATTCATGGCAAAGTGCACGCCGGCCAGGTCACGCCCCGGAATCTGTAAGTCGCGCGGTTTACTTGCGCCGGTTGCAATTACCACGGCGTCGTAGCGGCTCCGAAGTTCTTCCCAGGTGATGTCTATGCCGATTGAGACTCCAAGGCGGAACCTGGTGCCCTCGGCCTCCATCTGTTCAATCCGTCGATCGATGTGGCGCTTCTCCATCTTGAAGTCTGGAATGCCATAGCGCAGCAAGCCACCAATCTTGTCGTCGCGCTCGTAAACCGCCACGGTGTGACCGGCGCGGGTTAGTTGCTGAGCCGCGGCTAATCCTGCAGGACCGGACCCGACGACGGCAACGGTCTTGCCAGTGAGCCTTTCGGGCGCGTGTGCCTCGACTAGTCCCTCATCAAAGGCTTCATCGATGATCGATACTTCGATCTCCTTGATTGTCACGGCTGGCTGATTGATACCCAGGACGCAGGAGGACTCACAAGGCGCCGGGCACAGGCGACCGGTAAATTCCGGGAAGTTGTTGGTTTTATGAAGTCGAGCGACAGCTCCGGCTACGTCGCCGCGCCAAGTTAGGTCGTTCCACTCTGGAATCAGATTGCCGAGCGGGCAACCCTGGTGGCAAAACGGCACACCGCAATCCATGCAACGCCCAGCCTGCTGCTTAACGACACCGCTTTGACGCTCCTCGTAGACTTCCTTCCAGTCCTTGATTCGAATCTCCACGGGGCGTCTGGTAGCAGTTTCACGTTCGGTAACCATCAGGAATCCTCTTGGGTCAGCCATTGGTTACCTCCAGAATCCGTTGCCATACCTCGTCTGAGTCAGGGTCTACTCCCCCGACACTAGCCTTTTCGCGAATCTCTAGCACGCTCGCGTAATCGCTTGGCAAAATCAGTGTGAAGTCATTCACGGTTCGATCGAATTCGGCGAGCAGGTTGGTTGCTAGCAGCGAGCCTGTTTCTTCGACATGCTTTGCCAGCAGGGACTTGAGTTTCGCGGCGTGTTCGCCTTCGACCTTTTCGAGACGAAGCTCACCACCGGCAAGCGCCTCGTGGTTTAGGCGGTCGGCGCGAAGTTTGTAGATGTAGGCGGTGCCTCCCGACATACCTGCTCCAAGGTTGCGACCGGTCGATCCCAGGATCACGGCCACTCCACCAGTCATGTATTCGAGCGCGTGGTCGCCGACACCCTCGACGACAGCGGTTGCACCCGAGTTGCGAACCAGGAACCTCTCGCCGACGATACCTCTAAGCAAAATAGTGCCCGAGGTGGCTCCGTAGCCGATGACGTTGCCGGCGATGATGTTCTTTTCGGCTGGGAAGATGCTTTCGCGGTTTGGGCGAACGACTATGTGCCCACCTGAAAGCCCCTTGCCGACGTAATCGTTGGCGTCTCCCTCGAGAGTCAACTTCACTCCACGAGGCAGGAAAGCTCCGAAGGATTGACCGGCGGCTCCGGTAAGCCGAACGTCGATGGTTGCATCGGCCAAACCTTCGGCGCCGTAACGCTTGGTGATCTCGTTGCCGAGCATGGTGCCAACAGCTTGGTCCACGTTGGAAATCGGTAATTCGATGGTGACCGCACGGGCATCCTCTAGAGAGGCTTTAGCCGCCTCGATGAGTTTGTGGTCGAAATGCTTTTCAAGACCGTGGTCCTGTTGAGTGACCCGTCGCTTCGGTGAGTCACCTGGG
>CAIJJH010000148.1 GCA_903820955.1 uncultured Micrococcales bacterium | reverse complement strand
GCATGCACTCTGGTCTAAACACCCCTCAACCGGTCCAACTTGCGATGACCGTGGCACTCGGCGATGACGAACACGTGTCGGCAGAAAAGTCCGTCTACCGAGCTCGCCGCGAGGTTTTACTACCGGCAATCAAGCACTACGGCTTTGAGGTGCATGACAGCAAGGCCGGCCTTTACATTTGGGCAACTCTCGGCGAAGACTGCTGGCAGACGGTCGAACGAATGGCCGACCTGGGCATTTTGGTTGCACCTGGCAGTTTTTACGGCCAGTCGAGCAAAAACTTTGTGCGCTTTGCACTCACCGCAACCGATGAGCGAATCTCGGAGGGCGCCAAGCGCTTGCAAGCGACTAGGCTTTAGTTGAGATTTATGAATCAGGAGACACAGTTGGCTGACGAAAAGGTAACACTTAGCTACCCGGGAGGAACCGCGGAGTTCCCGATTCTTAGCGCGACCGATGGCTCGCAGGCAGTCGACATCTCAAAGTTTCACGAGGCGACCGGTTTCAACACCCTCGACCAAGGTTTCGTAAACACAGCCTCGACCAAATCTTCGATCACATTCATCGATGGCGAGCAGGGAATCCTTCGCTACCGTGGTTACCCAATCGAGCAGCTCGCCGCAAAAAGCACGTTTCTCGAGGTCGCCTATCTCTTGATTTACGGCAACATGCCGACCGAGAGCGAACTAAGCGCTTTCGACGAACGCATTCGCCGCCACACTCTGGTTCACGAAGACCTCAAGAATCTGTTTCACGCAATGCCAACCAACGCTCACCCGATGTCGGTGCTTTCGTCGGGTGTTTCAGCCCTTTCGACCTTCTACCAGGACTCACTTGACCCGCACGATGAAGAACAGGTTGAGCTTTCGACCATCCGTTTGCTGGCAAAGATGCCTGTTCTGGCGGCGTACTCGCACAAAAATGCACTTGGCCAGGCGCTGCTCTACCCAGATAACTCGCTCGGCTTTGTCGAAAACTTCCTGCGCCTAACCTTCGGCAACATGGCGGAGGAATACGTCGCAAACCCAATCGTGACCAAGGCGCTAGACACCCTGTTCATCTTGCACGCCGACCACGAGCAAAACTGCTCGACAGCAACCGTTCGTCTGGTTGGCTCGAGTCAGGCAAACCTCTTCGCATCGATTTCGGCCGGCGTCAACGCGCTATTCGGCCCGCTACACGGTGGTGCCAATGAGGCCGTCCTCGAAATGCTTACAGAAATTCGCGACTCCGGCGAGTCTGTTCAGCGATACGTCGAGCGAGTAAAGAACAAGGAAGACGGCATTCGCCTAATGGGCTTTGGTCACCGTGTTTACAAGTCTTTCGACCCGCGCGCGAAGATTGTCAAGGCCACCGCCGACCAGGTTCTCGCAGAACTCGGTGTTAGCGACCCGCTACTAGACATCGCTAAGGAACTCGAGGCGGCAGCGCTTTCGGACTCCTACTTCATCGAACGCAAGCTCTACCCAAACGTCGACTTCTACACCGGCGTGATCTACAAGGCAATGGGGTTCCCGACCCGCATGTTTACGGTGCTTTTCGCTCTCGGTCGTCTACCCGGCTGGGTGGCGCACTGGCGTGAAATGAACCTGGACGCAGCCACCAAGATCGGCCGCCCGCAGCAGCTCTACATTGGCGAGTCGGAGCGCAACCTCTAAATCGCGTTTAGCCAATAGACCACGGTGTCGCCGTAGTCTTTGGTGTCTTCAAGTGCAAAACCTGCTGGCCACACGGGAGCATCGCTTCGGCTCGAACGCTCGATCACAATCACAGCGTCTTTTGCGAGCTTGAGCTCCTCAAGGTTCGCTACAACCTCGTCGTTGTTGATCTCGTATGGCGGGTCAATGAATACCAGGTTGAATTCTTCGTCGTTGGTCGCGAGGAATGACGCGACAGCCTTGTTCACGATCTTGGTCTCCACTTCGACTTCCTCTTTGAGCAATTCCTTCTGAATCAACTTTGCATTCGCCACGCAAACCGCAGCCGCCTTGCCGTCGCGCTCGACCATCCAAGCCACCGCAGCGCCACGACTAATGGCCTCGAGGGCCAGGGCACCGGTTCCGGCGTAGAGGTCCAAAACCCGCGTGCCTTCGAGAAGGTCTCGGGCGTCTAGCCTCGAAAAAATGCTCTCCCGAATTCGGTCGCTGGTTGGGCGAGTCGCCTTGGCTGGGGAGTTTAGTTTTATTGAGCCGGCTAGGCCACCGATGATTCGAGTCATGCTTAGCATTGAACCATGCTTTTGCCACAGACGCCGCTTGACCGAGTAATCGGCGAGCGCACGGCGAAATCTTTTGCCAAAAATCTCGGGCTAAAAACCATCGAAGACCTAGTGCTTCATTTTCCCAGACGATACGCCTCGAGAGGTGAACTCAGCAAAATCAGTGAGCTGCCGATTGGTGAAGCGGTGAGCATCGTCGCTGAAATCTTGGACGTTCGTGAGCGTCGCATGACCGGACGCAAGGGCAGCATTCTCGAGGTACGAATAACCGACGGCAACGGCACGATGTCGCTGACTTTCTTCAACCAGGCTTGGCGTCAGAAGGACCTCTTACCTGGCTCGCGCGGGCTTTTTGCCGGCAAGACCGGTATTTATCAGGGCAAGGTTCAGTTGGCCCACCCCGACTACGAACTATTCCAAGACGATATCAGCGGTGAGACTGCCAAGGCCTGGGCCGAGCTGCCGATTCCGATCTACCCGGCAAGTTCAACGGCTACTACCTGGACAATTGCCAAAGCGGTTGGCGTGATTCTCGACACCTTGGAGGCGATTCCGGAAGATTCGCCGCTAGAAGCGGGGCTGCTAACTCTCGACCAGGCGATCCGCTGGATTCACCAGCCGGAGAACCACGACCAGTGGCGAGCCGCCAGAGACACCCTCAAGTTTCACGAGGGCTTCGAGCTTCAGGCCACCCTGGTCAAGCGCAGGCTGGAGAATTCGCACACCGACACCGTAGCTCGCCTGCCTTCTGCCGGCGGGCTGCTGGAACGATTCGATGCGGCACTGCCTTTCACCCTCACCAAAGGCCAGGTGGAGGTTGGCAATCAGCTACTCGAAGACCTAGCCCATACTCATCCGATGAATCGCTTGCTTCAGGGCGAGGTTGGCTCGGGGAAAACACTTGTCGCCATGCGCGCCATGCTCACGGTTGCCGACAGCGGGGGCCAGGCGGCACTTATCGCTCCGACCGAGGTGCTCGCCTCGCAACACTTCGCCTCGATGCAGAAAACCCTAGGCGAGACGCTTTCGAAAGATGTTGGCCTAACCCTGCTCACCGGGCAACAGGCAACCGCCGATCGCAAGAAGTCACTGCTGCAAATCGTCTCGGGCAAGGCACGAATCGTGGTTGGTACCCACGCGTTGATCGCCGAAAAGGTTTCTTTTCTTGACTTAGGGCTTGTTGTCGTCGATGAACAGCACCGATTTGGCGTGGAGCAGCGAGAGGCGCTTCGCCTCAAGGGGGTCACCCCGCCGCACGTGCTGACCATGACGGCAACGCCGATTCCGCGCACGCTGGCGGTCACCGTGTTCGGCGATCTGGATGTGTCCACGCTCACCGAACTGCCTGCCGGGCGAAAAGAGATTACGACTCACGTGGTGCAGCTCGAGCAACCCGCTCTGGTCGCGCGAGTTTGGCAACGCGTTGCCGAGGAGGTAAAGGCGGGCCGCCAGGCATTCGTGGTTTGCCCTCGAATCGATGAGACCGATACCCCGGACGACATCGAACCCGACGAAGCGAAGAAACCACTAGCGGCGGCAATTGCGGTGTCCGAGACACTTACCCACAACCCAGCACTCCAAGGCGTTCGAATCGGTTTGCTTCACGGTCGAATGAGTTCCGAAGAGAAGGCCGACGTAATGGCTCGATTCAGTGACAAGGAAATCGACGTCCTGGTTTCGACAACGGTCATCGAGGTTGGCGTCGACGTGCCGAATGCAACCGTCATGGTGGTGCTCGATGCCGAGCGCTTCGGTATTTCACAGTTGCACCAGTTGCGCGGTCGCGTGGGGCGCGGTGGGCTACCCGGCCTCTGCCTGCTGCTGACTACCGCCGAGGAGGGCACCCTGGCCTTAGAGAGAGTGCAGGCGGTTGCCTCGACCATCGATGGCTTCAAGCTCAGCGAGATCGACCTCGAACTGCGCCGTGAAGGTGACGTTCTAGGTGCCAGTCAGTCAGGTGGCCGTTCAACGCTGCGCCTGTTGCGCGTTATTCAAGACGCCGATTTGATCCAGCACGCCAGAACACTAGCCCAAGCGGTTTTGGCGGCCGACCCGACACTCGAAAACCATCCGGTTTTGGCCGAATCTCTACAGCGCATCGATCAGGCTGCTCAAGCGAACCTCGCCAAGGCATAGGTCGCTCGGGTAACCTAGAAGCATGTCAAAGCTCGCCGTATACCCAGGGTCGTTCGATCCTTTCACCTTCGGGCACCTAGACGTCGCCAAACGCGCTCTAAGCCTGTTTGATCGCCTCGATGTGTTGGTGGTGCACAACCCGGCAAAAGCCCCCACTTTTTCGCCTGATGAGCGCGTTGACCAGATCCGCAAAGCGCTCGCCGAGGCCGGGCTCCAAAACGTAACCGTCAGCGCCCTGAACGCGGGCCTCCTGGCCACCCACTGCGCCAAACTTGGCGCCACCGCAATCGTCAAAGGTGTGCGCAACGACAGCGACCTGCAGGTCGAACTGCCGCAGGCTCGAGTAAACCGCGACCAGAGCGGCATCGAAACCGCGTTTTTACCGGGTGACCCAGCACTCAGCCACATCTCGAGCTCGCTGGTTCGCCAGGTTGCCGAACTAGGTGGCGACATCAGCAAATACGTGCCATCCAGCGTCCTTTCCGCCTACACAGCAAAGCAGCACGCCAAGTGAACGGGTTTGGCATCTCGGTTCGTGACCTCATGCACAAGCCGGGCACAATGCGCCGGGCTGAGTTTGAGATAGACCTGCCAGAAGATCTGAGCAACTCGATTCTCAGCGTGAGCGCGGGCACACATTTCGAGCTCGAACTGCGTCTCGAATCGGTTCACGAGGGCATTTTGGTCACCGGCGGGGGAGACACTTACGCGGTTGGCGAGTGCAGTCGTTGCCTCGACCCCATCGAAGTCGACGTCAAGGTGGATTTTGTGGAACTTTTCGCCTATTCTTTAACCAACGAGGATGACTTTGTCGTTGAAGACGAGAAAATCGATTTAGAACAAGTCATTCGAGATGAGGTTGTCCCGAATCTTCCCTCCCAGCCACTTTGCAACGAAGACTGTTTAGGTCTTTGTGTTGAGTGCGGCGAGAAGCTAAGTGGCAACCCAGAACACGAGCACGAAGGCCCGGTTGATCCGCGCTGGAAGGCTCTAGAAAACTTTGAGAAAGAGTAGAAATGCCAGTACCTAAAAGACGCCTGTCCCGCAGCCGCACTCACTCGCGCCGCTCGCAGTGGAAGGCCGCCGAGGTCACCCTAGTCAAAACCGTTGTCAACGGTAAGACCGTCTACAGCATGCCGCACCGCGCCAAGGTAGTCGAGGACTCGAACGGCAACGCTCAGTTCCTTGAGTACAAGGGCCGCAAGGTAGCAGACGCTTAAGTCTTAGGTCACCCATGAACCTGGATGACCTTGACCGCCTACTCGGTGTAACCATCGACCGCGGTCTGCTAACCCAGGCTCTAACCCACAGCTCCTTCTCGTATGAGAACGACAATCAGCCCAATGGCGAACGTCTAGAGTTTCTAGGCGATTCGGTGTTGGGCTTTGTTGTTACCGCGACGCTTTTCGAAGACAACCCAGACCGCGACGAAGCCGAACTGACCCGAATGCGTCTGGGTATCGTTTCGACCGAAGCGCTCGACACCGTGGCTCGCGACCTCGGGCTAGAAAAATTCTTGAGGCTAGGACGCGGCCAGCACATTTCAACCGGTAAGTCCAAAATCTTGGCCGACGCGGTCGAAGCAATCATCGGCGCAGCCTTTATCGATTTGGGCATCACCGCGGCCGCCGGTTTAGTCGAGCGCCTAATTTTGCCGCTGCTAGACACCGACACCGATCTCGCGCTAAACGACGCCAAGTCTCTCTTGCACGCCAGGGCTTCGGCCAAGAAGCTGCCCGATCCGGTTTACGACACCAGCTTTGAGGGCCCGACTAACGATCGAACCTTCCACTCGACCGTAACCGTTGGCTCCAAGAGTGCAACAGCCACCGCAAGGTCGCGCAAAGAGGCTGAAAAGCTAGCCGCCGCCGAACTGCTAGCAAAACTGGGCTGATGCCCGAGCTTCCAGAAGTCGAGACCGTTCGAGCTGGTCTCGCCGCCTCGGTGACCGGCGCAAGAGTGACCAAAGTCATCGTCCACGACGTCAGGTCACTTAGACGCCATCAAGGTTCGCCCGCAAACTTCGTCGAAACCCTCACCGGCCAAACCTTCGACGCGGTGGTGCGCCGTGGCAAGTTTTTGTGGTTGCCAATCAAGGGCACCGATCTTTGCCTGATCGGACACCTAGGCATGAGCGGTCAGATGCTGTTGCGCACACCTGGATTCGAGGCAGACAAACTCAATCGCGTGACCATCGAGCTCGAAACCAAAGATGGTCCGCTCGAGTTCCGTTTTGTCGATCAGCGCATCTTCGGCTCATTAGCACTCGACCCGATGATTGAGACTCTCGATGGGGGAGCAGGGGGCTTTGGTTCATTAATCACTCTGATACCGACCCAGGCCGCGCATATTTCACGCGACCCGCTTGACCCGCAATTCGATGAGGCGCGCGTCCTGGCAATTTTCAAGAAGAAGAACTCGGGTATCAAACGGGTCTTGCTTGACCAGGGTGTACTGAGCGGCATCGGCAACATCTACGCCGACGAGGCTCTGTGGCGGGCCAAACTGCACTACGACAAGTCGGCGTCCTCGATTTCTACCGTCAAGGCCAAGGAGCTTCTGCAGCACGTTCGCGAGATTCTGGCCACCGCGGTCGAAGCCGGCGGGACCTCGTTCGACGAGCAATACAAGAACGTGAATGGCGAATCGGGCTACTTCGAGGTTTCGCTAAATGCCTACGGCATGACCGGCCGCCCCTGCAAGCGCTGCGGCACCCCGATCAAGCGCGAAAACTGGATGAACCGAGGGTCACACTTCTGCCCTAGGTGTCAGAAGCGCGGCACTAAATAAGGTATTTTTGCCTAAGACTTAAAACCATTTTCAGGACGTGACGATTTGTATCTAAAAAGCCTTACTCTCAAGGGCTTCAAGTCGTTCGCCCAGCCCACAACTTTTCACTTTGAACCGGGTGTAACCGCGGTCGTCGGCCCAAACGGTTCGGGCAAATCCAACGTCGTAGACGCGCTCGCCTGGGTCATGGGCGAGCAGGGTGCCAAGACCCTCCGCGGCGGCAAGATGGAAGACGTAATCTTCGCCGGAACCTCGACCAAGGGCCCACTCGGACGCGCCGAGGTGCTACTCACCATCGACAACACCGACGGCGCACTTCCGATCGACTACACCGAAGTCACCATCAGTCGCACGCTGTTTCGCAATGGCGGCAGCGAATACGCCATCAACGGGGAGCCTTGCCGTTTACTCGACGTTCAAGAACTCCTGAGCGACTCGGGTCTCGGTCGCGAGATGCACGTCATCGTGGGTCAAGGCCAGCTCGATAACGTCCTGAAGGCGACTCCCGAAGAACGCCGTGGCTTCATCGAAGAAGCCGCCGGAATCCTGAAGCACCGCCGACGCAAAGAGAAGACTCAGCGCAAGCTCGAGGCGATGCAGGCCAACCTCACTCGACTAAACGATCTCGCCGGTGAGGTTCGACGCCAACTCAAGCCACTTGGTCAACAAGCCGAGGTTGCTCGTGAGGCTCAGGGCATTGCGTCCACGCTTCGCGATGCCAAGGCTCGCATTCTTGCCGACGACGTTGCCGGCCTGCACAGTGCCCTCGAAGAGACTGCAAAGAACGAATCCGACCGCCGTGCCGAGCGCAATATTTTGCAAGAACTGCTCGGCGATAACACCGGTCGGCTACAAGCCCTCGAGGCCGCGCAAGTTTCGGGTGAGCTAGACGCCGCAAAGTCGCTCTCGTTCGAGTTCGACTCGGTTTCCGAGCGCCTTCGTTCGCTACTCTCGATGGCTAACCAGCGAGTAGCCCTCCTAGCTTCAAGAGCCGAAGCGGGCGGTGCCTCGATTGACCCCGCCCAGATCGATGCCGACGCCGACGCCGCCGAAGCCAGTTCGGTTCAACTTTCCGCTGCCGTTGAGTCACTGAAGAAGGCACTCCAGGAGGCCGAGAGCGGCCGCAATGCCGCTCGAGAAGCCCTAGAGGCATTCGATAATCAACTCGCCGAGCAAAGCGCACTGATCTCGCAGTTTGACCTTGAAAAGTCGCGCCTGGCCAACGACGCAGCGGTTGCCGAGTCAAAGCTAGGCAGCTTGCGCGGAGAGGTTGTTCGTCACCAGCAGGCTCTCGCCGAGGCTCAGGAGCGCCTAACCCTGCGCAAAGCCGAGTATTCGGAGCTCGAAGCTAATCTGCAGGCCGATGGCGGCAAGAGCGACTCAACGCTCGAGAAAAGCTACGAGGCCGCGCAAAAGGCGGTAAGCATTGCCGGTGCCGAGATCGAGCGCTTGCGTGACGAGATTCACGAAGCCGAGCGTGAGCGCGACTCGCTTTCTGCCAAGCGATCGGCCCTAAACCTAACTCTCGAGCAAAAAGATGGTGCCAGTGCTCTAACCGCCGCCGGCCTTCGAGGCATTCGCGGTCTGGTTGCCACTCACATGAAGATTGCCGAAGGCTATGAGGCTGCCATTGCCGCGGCTCTTGGCCCGCTTGCCGACGCTCTGGTTGCCGAGACTCGCGAGCAAGGCCTAAGTGCCATCGAACACTTGAAGTCTTCCGACGGCGGACGCGTGGAGCTGATCATCGCCGACGTTGATTCCAAGTCGGCTACCCAAAACATCAAGGTGGCTGGAGCAAAGGCCGCAACCGAGGTAGTGGAGGCGCCATCGGGCATTCTCGCCCTACTTAAAGACGTCGTTATCGTTGACGACATAGCCACCGCGAAGAAGGTTTTCGCCAAGGGGCTGACCGTCATCACCAAGGACGGCGACGTAATCACCGAAAGCGTTATTCGCGGCGGTAGCCAGTCAAAGCCATCCAAGGTTCAGTTGGTAGCCGAGCGTGACTCGGCCGAAAAGCGCCTGGCCAAGGTGAATGGTGCGATTGAGTCTTCCAGAGCCGCAATGGCCCAGGCTCGTGCCACCGAGGACGCAGCCAAGCAGTCGGCAAAAGACGCGCTCGCCGCTCTAAACGAACACGACGCCTCGCTCGCTTCGAACGCCGAAAGGCTCGGTCGCCTGCGCGTCTCGGTAGAGGCGTCCTCGGGTGAAGTAGATCGCCTCGCCCAGGTTGCAGCAACCGCAACCTCGGGCATCGCCGAGTCTGAAGCAGCCTTGCAGCGAGCGATTGCCGCTCACGACGAATTCGCCTCTCAGGAGCGCCCTGCGGTTGACTCATCGAACCGTCAGACACTTCAGGACAACCTCGAACAAGAGCGCCAGCGAGAGCTTGAGGTGCGAGTTGATCTAGGCGCGGCCGTCGAGCGTTTGCGAGTCGAGCAGGAGCGCGCAAAAACACTTAGATCACAGGTTTCCGAAGCAAAAGCGGCGATCGAGCGAGCCAAGGCAGCAGCCCAAGCGCAGGCCAAACAGCTGGCCTCCGCCGAGCAAGTCCTCGCTGTTCTTCCGGCTGTCATGGAAGCCGTCGCCGATTCGGCCGCAAAAGCAAAGGTTCGACTACACGAACTCGAGTCGGAGCGTTCCGGGCAACTCGGTGAACTCGTTCGCCTTCGCGGCGAGACTGCCGAGATTCAGATGAAGCTTTCGAGCCTCACCCAGAGCGTTCACGACATCGAGATGGCAAACCACGAGAAGCGCCTGACCTTGGCAAACCTCCTATCCCGAGCCAACGAAGAGCTCGGTCTCGACCAGCAGGTTCTGCTCGCCGAATACGGGCCAGACCAACTCATCGACGGCGAGAAGGCATACGACCGTGACGAACAAGTTCGCAGACTCAAGGATGCCGAGCGTCTTCTCGAGCGTCTGGGCCGCGTGAACCCGCTCGCTCTCGAAGAATTCGCCGCACTCGAGCAGCGCCACAAGTTCTTGACCGAGCAACTAGCCGACCTCACCCAGACTCGAAAAGACCTGCTCCAGATCATTGAAGACCTCGACCTGAAGATGCAGAACATCTTCTCTGAGGCTTTCGAAGACACCCGCAAGGCCTTCGAAAAGGTGTTCCCAGTGCTGTTCCCGGGCGGTTCGGGTTCGATTGTGCTGACCGACCCAGAAAACATGTTGACCACCGGCATCGAGGTAAACGTTCGTCCGGCCGGCAAGCGCATCGAGCGCTTGAGCCTACTTTCGGGCGGTGAGCGGTCGCTAGCCGCGGTGGCCCTGCTTATCGCGATCTTCAAGGCCCGCCCTTCGCCTTTCTACGTCATGGACGAAGTCGAGGCCGCCCTAGACGACGCCAACCTAGGTCGCTTGCTACAGATCTTCCAGGACCTACGCACCGACTCACAGCTGATCATCATCACTCACCAGAAGCGCACGATGGAAATCGCCGACGCACTCTACGGCGTTTCGATGCGCGAAGACGGCGTCTCTGCAGTTGTCGGTCAGCGCTTCACGGAGAAGGTCTAGCCCATGGCTTTTCTTTTCTGGAAGAAGAAAAAGGTTGCCGAACCGACACCGGTAGTCGACGGCGTCACTGAAGAAGTCGTCGAAGTTGTTGTTCCACAACCAGTCGTCGTTCCTGAAAAGCCAAAACCTGAGCCAAAACCTGAGCCAAAACCTGAACCGAAGCCTGAGCCAAAGCCAATCGAGAAGCCAAAGCCCGAAAAGGTGCAAGAGGTTGTTCTGCCGAAGCGGAAGTTCGCGAAGGGCATCAAGAGCCTGTTCAGCCGCATCAAGTTCGATGTCGAAAACCTTGACGACCTCGAGGACGTTCTAATCCAGGCCGACTTCGGCGTAGACGCGGCCGAAAAGATCGTTGTCGAAGTCAAGGCGAAGGCCAAGAGTGCCGGTGCTTCGACCGAAGCGCAGCTCAAGGCGATTCTCGCTGACATCATCGCCGAATCACTCGAGCGTTCTGACGCCGAGCTCAATCTTTCAAGCGGTCAACTGCCATACGTGATGCTAGTCGTCGGTGTGAATGGCGTCGGCAAGACCACCACGATTGGCAAGCTTGCGAAATACCTTGCCGAAGCAGGTTCGCAGGTGGTCATCGCTGCAGCCGACACGTTCCGGGCCGCAGCAGTAGATCAGATAGCCACCTGGGCAGATCGCGCTGGAGCAACTCTGATTCGACCAAAGACCGAGGGTCAAGACCCTGCTTCAGTTGCCTTCGAAGGCGTCGAGGCGGCAATTGCCTCACAAGCCGATGTCCTGATCATTGACACTGCCGGGCGCTTGCAAAACAAGACCGACCTCATGAACGAGCTCGACAAGATTCGTCGCGTAGTCGAAAAGTCCGCTGTGATCGCCGAAGTTCTGCTGGTGATCGACGCCACCACTGGCCAAAACGGTATGGCTCAGGCCAAGGCTTTCGCCGCGGTGGCCAAGGTGACCGGCATCGCGCTAACCAACCGGGATGGCACGGCGAAGGGCGGAATCGTCTATTCAATCCAGAGAGAGCTAAACATCCCTGTCAAACTTGTAGGTGTCGGTGAAGGCATTGATGACTTTGCTTTCTTCGACTCGCGCGAGTTCGCTAACGGACTCGTGAACTAAGGAGCTGTAGTTGTTCGGCAATCTTTCTGATCGTTTAGTCGAAACGTTCAAAAACCTTCGCGGCAAGGGAAAACTTACCCCTGCCGACATCGACGCAACTCTTCGCGAGATTCGCCGCGCACTGCTCGAAGCTGACGTCGCGCTCGAAGTTGTCAAAAACTTTATTACTGCAGTTCGCGATCGTGCTCTCGGCGACGAGGTTTCTAAGGCGCTGAACCCGGCTCAACAGGTGGTTCAGATTGTCAACGAAGAACTCGTCACGATTCTCGGTGGGCAACAGCGCAAACTGACCTTCGCCAAGAACCCGCCAACCGTGATCATGCTCGCCGGTTTGCAAGGTTCGGGTAAAACGACTCTCGCCGGAAAGCTTGCCAAGTGGCTGAAAGACCAGGGTCAGACTCCGATTTTGGTGGCCGCCGACCTTCAGCGCCCAAATGCAGTGAATCAGCTGCAAGTAATTGGTGAGCGCGTCGGCGTACCGGTCTTTGCTCCGGAGCCTGGCAACGGCAAGGGCAACCCGGTCAAGGTTGCCAAGGATTCGATCAAGCACGCCAAGCAAAAGATGTTCAGCGTGGTTATCGTCGACACCGCCGGCCGCCTAGGCATCGACGAAGTCTTGATGAACGAGGCTCGAGACATTCGCAACGCGATCGATCCAGACGAGGTTCTGTTTGTCATCGACTCGATGATCGGTCAAGACGCCGTGAACGTAGCCAAGGCTTTCGAGGACGGCGTCGGAATCACCGGTGTCGTGCTCACCAAGCTCGATGGTGACGCTCGCGGTGGTGCCGCGCTGTCGGTGTCCTCGGTAACTGGCAAGCCAATCATCTTCTCGTCCACCGGTGAGGGTATGGACGCGTTTGAGCCGTTCTACCCAGACCGCATGGCCAGTCGAATTCTCGACATGGGTGACATTCTCACCCTGATCGAGCAGGCGCAGAAGCAGTTCGATGAAGTCGAAGCCCAGAAGATGGCCGAGAAAATCGCCAAGAGCGAGTTCACTCTCGAAGACTTCATGGAGCAGATGCAGCAGCTTCGCAAGATGGGAAACCTCAAGGGCATGCTTGCGATGATGCCGGGTGCCGGCAAGATGCGCGAACAACTGGACAACCTGGACGAACGTGAAATCGACCGCACCGAAGCAATTATTCGCTCGATGACGCCGTCTGAGCGCCGTCAACCAAAAATTCTCAACGGGTCAAGGCGTCTTCGCATCGCCAGGGGTTCTGGCATGACTGTTACCGATGTCAACTCGCTGGTGAACCGCTTCGAGCAGGCTTCCAAGATGATGAAAACCATGCAAAAGGGCGGTGTGCCTCAGGGGATGCCTGCCGGTTTCGGCGCTGGCATGGGGCGAATTGCGCCTCCGAAGAAAAAGGACAAGGGCAAGAAGGGTTCGAGGTCGGGCAACCCTGCCAAACGAGCTGCCGAAGCAGCGGGTCGATCGCTTTCGAACGGCAAGCCAGAATCTGGGTCGTCTTTCGGTCTCTAGGGTTGCCTAAATGGCAAAAAGTCTGGCAGAATAGAGCGGTTGCCATGTTTCTGACCCTCTAACCAGAAACAACCGGCAACCCATTAGAGCTTCTTTACCGAGTGTGCACCCCACGCTCACGGTGGAACTCGCCCAATACAACAACTAACAGGAGCATTGTGGCTGTAAAAATCCGCCTAAAGCGCTTGGGTAAAACCCGTGCGCCGCACTACCGTATCGTCGTAGCCGACTCGCGCACCAAGCGCGATGGCCGAGTAATCGAAGAAATTGGACGTTACGTACCAACCGAGAACCCATCGTTCATCGAGGTCAACTCTGAGCGTGCTCAGTACTGGCTAAGCGTTGGCGCACAGCCAACCGAGCAGGTTGCGGTTCTGCTAAAGCTAACCGGCGACTTCCAGGCCTCAAAGGGCGAAAAGGCCGTCAACACCGTAAAGGTCAAAGAGGCTAAGGCTGAGTTCGTTCTAGACACCAAGAAGAAGGCCGTTCTGCTTCCGAAGGAAGAGAAGAAAGCCAAGGTTGAAGAGGCTCCAGGAGTCGAAACTGCCGCAGTTGTCGAAGACGCACCGGTTGCTGAAGAAGCAGCTGTTGTCGAAGAGGCACCAGTTGCTGAAGACGCACCGGTTGCCGAAGAAGTTGTAGAAGCACCAGCCGAAGAGGCAGTGGCAGAAGCCGTTGTCGAAGAAGCTGCAGTCGAGGCAGAGGCCACCGAGTCTCCTGCCGAAACCGAAGAGGCTTAGTAACGTGCTAGCCGCTGCGCTCGAACACCTAGTCAAGGGAATCGTCGACCACCCGGAAGACGCCACCGTCACTGCACGATCAACCTCGCGAGGCGACTTGCTCGAGGTTAACGTGCACCCTGACGACCTTGGCCGAGTTATCGGGCGCAACGGTCGCACCGCTAAGGCACTGCGCACCATCATCAACTCGCTTGCCGATGGCAAGAAGGTTCGCGTGGACGTGGTGGATACCGATTTCTAAGACCCAGCTCCGGGTCGGCCGACTGCTCAAGGCGCACGGCCTAAAGGGAGCCATCAAGTTAGAGCTTTACACCGATAGTCCAAACGAAAGATTCGTTCCCGGCGCGGTGTTGGAACTTCAGGTTCCCGAGACTTCTCCATGGTTCGGAAAAACCGTAACCGTCACCGAATTGCGTTGGTATAACGCGTCCCCAGTCTTGTTTTTAGAGGGCATAGACGACCGCACAAAGGCAGAAGGCCTGATTAAGGCAATCTTGCTGGTTCACGCCGATCTAGAGGCTCTGCCGGCCGAAGAAGACGCCTGGTATGACCACCAGCTAGTTGGTCTCAAGGTCATGCGTGACGGCCTTCAAATTGCCGAGGTTATTCGCGTCGAACACCTACCCGCGCAAGATCACCTAGTGGTCAAGTTCGAAGACCGCGAAGTATTCGTGCCATTCGTTAAAGAAATCGTTCCAGAGGTAAATATCACTGCTGGAACCGTTACCGTGACTCCGCCGAACGGTCTTTTCGAAGAGCTGGCCGAGGGCGAATAATGCGCATCGATGCCGTCACGATATTCCCTGACTACTTCGCGCCGCTCGAAATCTCACTGCTCGGCAAGGCGCGCGAGAAGAACATTCTCGACGTGAGAGTGCACGACCTTCGCGACTGGACATTCGACAAACACAAAACCGTGGACGATTCGCCATACGGTGGCGGAGCCGGAATGTTGATGAAGGCCGAGCCTTGGGGTTTAGCGCTCGACGACATTCTCGACGAAGACGGCGAAACGATTGTCATCTTCACGTCTCCTGCCGGCGAGCAGTTCAAACAGGCCACCGCGCAAGAACTTTCGGAGGCAAAGCACATCGTCTTCGCCTGCGGTCGCTACGAGGGGATCGACCAGCGAGTCGTGGAGTATGCGTCCACGAAGGCTAAGGTTCGACTGATTTCGCTTGGTGACTACGTGCTCAACGGTGGCGAGGTAGCCGCCCTTGCCATGATCGAAGCCATTGCGCGTCTGATTCCAGGCGTTATTGGCAACGCCGAAAGCCTGGTCGAGGAGTCGCACAGCGACGGCCTGCTCGAATACCCGAGTTACACCAAGCCTTCGACCTGGCGCGGTTTCGATGTGCCAGAGGTTTTGCTCAACGGAAACCACGCCGCAATCGCCGCTTGGCGTCACGAGCAGCAGCTTGAGCGAACACGGGCCGTGCGACCAGACTTGCTCGCTGACGACTAACCGTGGCAGAATAGACAGGTTGCTAACCGCCACGAGTCTCTGCCGCAGGGGAGCGTGGTTAGCTAAATCAAAGAACCAACAAACTAACCCGTTGCTGACCTGCGTGCAGACACAGAGAGCGAAACAAAATGCATATCCTTGACGCAGTAGACGCCAAGAACCTAAAGACCGACCTCCCAGCCTTCCGCGTTGGAGACACCGTCAAGGTCAACGTAAACATCATCGAAGGTAGCCGCAGCCGTGTTCAGGCTTTCCAGGGCTATGTCATCCGTCGCTCTGGCGAGGGAATCCGCGAAACTTTCACCGTCCGTAAGGACTCGGGAGGTTTTGGCGTTGAGCGCACCTTCCCACTTCACTCGCCGATCATCGAATCGATCAACGTAGTCACCAAGGGTGACGTTCGTCGTGCAAAGCTTTACTACCTACGCGACCTGCGCGGTAAGAAAGCAAAGATTCGCGAGAAGCGCGAAAACACCACCAAATAGTCGATGACACAGTCAGGGCACACCAAGCGCCCGCGCGCTCTTCGCGAAACAGACAACAGGGTCATTCTTCGTTGGCGTAAAGCGAAGAAAAATGTTTTCGTTGCGTTTATTCTGGACGTTTTTGTAATAGTTGGCTCGGCACTTCTGCTCTCGCTAATCATCAAGACATTCCTACTCCGGTCGTTTTTTATACCCTCTGGTTCAATGCTCGAAACTCTGCAGATTAATGACCGAATCGTGGTCAACGAGCTGGTTCCAACTTTGGTTCCTATCCAGCGCGGCGAAATCGTCGTATTCAAGGATCCTGGCGGTTGGCTGACTCCGGTCAACATGACCAAAAAGACCGACTTCTGGACAGACACAGTCGACGAGGTCCTAGGCGTTTTCGGCATCACGGCGCCAGACAGCGCTCAGCATCTGGTCAAGCGAGTAATTGGCATCCCCGGCGATCACGTGGTTTGCGATGGTGGCAAAATCACCATCAACGGCGTTCCGATAACTGAGCCATATTTGCCTAAGGGAACCGCCCCTTCGCAAAAGAAATTTGACGTTTTGGTGCCTAAGGGCTCCTACTGGGTCATGGGAGACAACCGTTCAAACAGCGAAGACTCCCGGTACCACGGCGATCTACCAAGCAAGGGCTTCGTCGCCCAAAAATTCATTGTCGGTCAGGCTTTTGTGATCACCTGGCCACAGAAACACTGGACCTGGCTCGGAGGCTACCCAGATGTCTTCAAAAACGTACCCAACAAGTGAACTTGAGAGCCAAATCTTTGGCTCTGGTATCAAGCAACTGCTTTCAATCGACGAGGTTGGCCGTGGTGCAATTGCCGGACCGGTCGCGGTCGGCGTAACCGTCACCAGCGCCGAAACTTTCAAGACTCCTTGGCCGGCAAAGCTTTGCGACTCAAAACTGATGAGTGAAAAACAGCGCGAAGAATCTTTTCAACCCGTCGCCGATTGGGTAGACCAGTGGGCGATCGGTATGGCTTCGGCTGTCGAGATCGACCAAATTGGAATCACCAAGGCTCTCGCTTTGGCTGCAGAGCGCGCGATCGAAAAACTTAGCTTCGAACCTAGTGGCGCGAGAATTTTGCTCGACGGAAGCCACAATTGGCTGGGCAACCGGTCTTACGGCGTTCCCGTCGCAGTGCGACCAAAGGCCGACCGTGACTGCGCTTCGGTGGCTGCCGCATCGGTTTTGGCAAAGGTGACTCGCGATCGCTTGATGGTCGAACTTGCCAAGGAGTTTC
>CAIJJH010000147.1 GCA_903820955.1 uncultured Micrococcales bacterium | reverse complement strand
GCCTACAGCCACAGGGCTCAGGCGCTGGCGCAGCTAAGCGGCTTTCTTGCGACGCAGGGTCTTGAGAACCTCTAGCGCGAGCGGGATAAACGAAAGCACGATGAAGGCGAGCGTCACGTAGGTTACGTGGTCGCTGACAAACGGGATGCCACCCAAGAAGTAGCCGAGCAGGGTTACCCCGGTACCCCAGCCAATGACACCGATCACGTTGTAGTTTGTGAACTTGCGCCAAGGCATGACGCCTACACCAGCGGCCACCGGAACGAAGGTTCGCATAATCGGTACGAAGTGGGCCAAAATTACTGCCTTCGAGCCGTAACGTTCGAAGAATTCGTGAGCCCGCTCGACGTTTTTCTGGCTGAAAAACTTGGAATTTGGGCGAGTGAAAATAGCGGGGCCGATTCGACGCCCGAGCCAATAACCGGTCTGGTCACCCGCGAGTCCGGCGAGCGAGATTGCTAGGCAAGCGACCCAAATTGGCACATCATGCCAGATGCCGGCAAGGTTTAGGCCAACCAAGAACAGAAGCGAGTCACCTGGTAAGAAGAAACCGACCAGCAGTCCGGTTTCGGCAAAAATCATCGCGCAGGCGACGAGAATGCCCAGCGGGCCTAGGGAGTTTAGAAACGATAGATCGATCATGCGCCCCTAGCAGGATTCGAACCTGCGCTTTCGCCTCCGGAGGGCGACACTCTATCCCCTGAGCTATAGGGGCCTAGGGTAATCACAAGGTTACAGGGCGTCAGGCTCAAACGAGTAGAATTGACGCAGCCGCCAAACACCGCCGATTAGGGCCCAAATTGACTCCAGACGACCTAGCAATAATCATTGCGCGCGTTCTAAACGAACTTGTCGCGAGTGGTCGCCTTGCCCAATTTGAGTTTGGCGAAGTAGTTGTCGAACGCCCAAAGAATCGTGAGCACGGCGACTGGGCGACAAACGTGGCCATGCAATTTGCCGGCAAGGCGGGTCTGAAACCCCGAGAATTCGCCGATATTCTCGCCCCTGCTCTCGAAGCGGTCGAAGGCATCGAAAGCGTGGACGTCGCTGGCCCAGGATTCATCAATATCACCCTTGCCGCTGGTGCTGCGGGTTCGATCGCGAAGCAGATCGTTGAGGCCGGCGCTTCCTTCGGTTTGGGCGATGCCCTAAAGGGCATTTCGATGAACCTAGAGTTCGTTTCGGCTAACCCGACCGGCCCGATGCACATCGGTGGCGCTCGCTGGGCATCGGTTGGCGACTCGCTCGCCCGCATTTTGCAATCGCAGGGCGCAAAGGTGACCCGCGAGTATTACTTCAACGACCACGGTGCCCAGATCGATCGGTTCGCTCGCTCGCTTTTGGCAGCCGCTCGCAAAGAACCAACCCCGGAGGACGGCTACGCCGGGGCCTACATCGAACAGATCGCGCAGAAGGTTCTAGACGGCACCGCCGAAGACATCTTGGCTTTGCCGGAGGCCGAGGCTCAAGAGGCCTTCAGGGCCGCGGGTGTCGAACTCATGTTTGGCGAGATCAAGACCTCGATGCACGATTTCGGCGTCGACTTTGACGTCTTCTTTCACGAAAACTCGCTGTACGAATCGGGGGCTGTTCAAAAGGCGATCGACCGCCTGCGCGAGCTCGGCCACATTTTCGAGGACGACGGCGCTACCTGGCTTCGTTCGACCACCTTTGGCGACGACCGCGACCGCGTGATCCTCAAGTCAGACGGCGAAGCCGCGTACATCGCCGGTGACCTGGCCTACTACCTCGACAAGCGCTCGCGCGGCTTCGACCGCTGCATCTACATGCTCGGCGCCGACCACCACGGCTATGTGAATCGAATGATGGCCATGTGTGCCGCCTTCGGCGATACCCCGGGTGTAAACCTCGAAATCATGATCGGCCAGCTGGTCAACCTGGTGCGAAACGGCGAGCCTGTCCGCATGTCTAAGCGCGCGGGAACCGTGGTCACCATGGAAGACCTAGTCGACATCGTCGGCGTGGATGCCGCCCGTTACGCCTTGGTTCGCTCATCGATCAACTCGATGGTCGACATCGACCTGGCTCTGCTTGAAAAGAAAACCAACGACAACCCGGTCTTCTACGTTCAGTACGCTCACGCGAGAACCAAGCAGGTTGCCGTGAACGCCCTGTCTCTCGGCGTCGACACCAGCGAATTCGAGCCGGCATTGCTGAATCACCCGAGCGAAGAAGAGCTGCTCGCCAAGCTAATCGAATACCCGCGCATCACCGCCGGTGCAGCCGAACTTAGAGAACCCCACCGGGTGGCTCGCTACCTCGAAGAGGTCGCCGGCGCCTACCACCGCTGGTATGACAACTGCCGCGTCACGCCGATTTCTGGAGGCGAAGTCGAAACAGTGCACCGCACTCGCCTCTGGCTTAACTCGGCCGCCGGTGTCGTATTGAACAATGGACTTGGCCTACTCGGCGTTTCTGCCCCGGAGCGGATGTAATCATGGCAAGCAAACTCAAGCCCAGCTGGCTCAAGCAGCCCAAAGATATCAACGCATTCTCGCCTGCCATCTGGCCGCGCGACGCAAAGCGCAACGCTTCGGGAGAGCTAGAACTCGGCGGGGTCGCGGTCAGCGAACTGACCTCGCAGTTCGGCACACCCCTGTATGTGATTGACGAGGACGAGTTTCGCGCCCGCGCGCTTTCGGTGAAGAACGCCCTTCAAGATGCGGCCAAGAAAATCGGCACCACCGCGAAGGTCTACTACGCCGGCAAGGTTTTTCTCTCCGGCGCCGTGGTCAGGTGGGTCGATGAACTCGGTCTCAACGTAGACGTGGCTTCGGCGGGGGAGCTGGCTCTCGTGCTCGCTTCCGGCGTCGACCCGAAACGAATCGGTTTGCACGGCAATAACAAGTCGCTCACCGAAATCGGCCGAGCAGTTTCGGCAGGCGTTGGCGCGATCGTGGTTGACAGCGAAATCGAAATCGAACGCATCGCTGCTGCCGCTGGCGCTCAAGAAAAGGTTCAGCCGGTTCGAATCCGGGTTAACACCGGCGTCCACGCTCACACTCACGAGTTTTTGGCGACCGGTCGCGAAGACCAGAAGTTTGGCATCGCAATCGACGACGTTCCGGCTCTGGTTGCAAAGATTCGCGAAAGCAGCAATCTCGAGTTTCTTGGTCTTCACTCGCACATTGGTTCACAAATTTTCTCGGTCGATGGCTTCGTCGAGGCTGCCAAGCGCCTGGTCAAACTTCACGCCCAGTTGCTAAAGGGTGGCAAGGTTCCGGAGCTGAACATGGGTGGGGGCTTCGGCATCAATTACACCGAGGCCGACGACGCTCCAGATATCGCGCAGTTCGCCGAGCAGATTACCGACGCCGTTGCCGCAGCCTGCGCTGAACACGGCATCAAGGTTCCGAAACTGGCCTTCGAACCCGGACGCGCGATAGCGGGAACTCCGGGAGTGACCCTGTACACCGTGGGAACCATCAAAGACGTGAGCCTCGAAGCTGGCGTGCGCAAGTACGTTTC
>CAIJJH010000146.1 GCA_903820955.1 uncultured Micrococcales bacterium | reverse complement strand
TCGGCTGGCGGTTGCGTCCATCGAGTTCTGAGTCGGGCCGGCAAGGCCTAGTTCGAGGGCGACCAGGTTCGGGTCGAGACCCAGGGTCGAGCCGGCGAGTGCTCCGGCACCGTATGGCGAAAGACTCGCGCGCTTGCGCCACTCGCGCATTCGCTCGATGTCGCGCTGAAGTGGCCAGGCGTGAGCCAGCAGGTGGTGCGAGAGCATGACCGGTTGCGCGTGCTGAAAGTGTGTGCGCCCGGGCATCGCCACGCCCAGGTGTTCTTCGGCTCGATCGACCAGAACGCTGATTAGGTCGAGCACAAGGTCTTCGATGATGTTGGCCTGATCGAGCAGGTAAGTACGAATCAGAGTCGCGATTTGATCGTTTCGACTGCGGCCGGCGCGAACCTTGCCGCCGAGTTCGGTGCCGGCGATCTCGATGAGTCCGCGCTCGAGTGCCGAGTGGACGTCCTCGTCGGTTGGTTTGGCGGTGAAAGAGCCCTCGGCTACCCGACGGGCTAGTTCTTCTAGGCTCTTCTCGAGCTTCTGGTGTTCGGCAACGGTCAGGTAGCCGGCTGCGTGCAGCGCCTTGATGTGCGCGATGGTTCCCTTGATGTCGTACTGAGCCAAGCGCCAGTCGAAGTGCACGCTGCGACTAAGTGCCGCAAGCGAGTCTGCCGGGCCGCCGTCGAAGCGGCTACCCCAGAGGGCGTTCGAACCGTTCTCAGACATTTGACTCCTAGGGATTGCTGATTTCGTTCAAGTCTAGTTTGACTGCTCGTTTAGCCAGACGAGCAGAGCCTTCTGGGCGTGTAGTCGATTCTCGGCTTCGTCCCAGATAACCGACTGCGGGCCGTCAATTACGCCGGCGCTGACCTCGTAGCCGCGATAGGCGGGTAGGCAGTGCAAGAAGATTGCGTCGCTCTTGGCCTGAGACATCAGCGATTCGTCGATCGTGTAGCCGGCGAAGTCGGCGATGCGCTTGGCCTTCTCGGCCTCTTGACCCATCGAGATCCAGGTGTCGGTAGTGACCACGTCGGCGTTCAGAACTGCCTCGGCTGGGTCGACGTAGACGCTGACCGAACCGCCCGTAGTCGCGGCGATTTCGGCGGCGCGGGCAACCATGGCGGCAGCTGGCGCGTAACCGGCTGGTGCGGCAACGCTGACGTGCATTCCGGCAAGCGCTCCCCCGATTAGGTACGAGTTGGCCATGTTGTTTGCGGCATCGCCGACATAGGCAAGCTTTAGGCCCTTGAGGTCACCCCTGTGCTCCTGGACGGTCATGAGGTCGGCAAGAATCTGGCAGGGGTGGTAGTCGTCGCTCAGCGAGTTGACCACCGGCACGTTTGAGTTCGCAGCCATCTCTTCGAGACCAGCCTGCGCGTAGGTGCGCCAAACAATTGCCGCTACCTGGCGTTCTAGAACCCGAGTGGTGTCGGCTACCGACTCCTTGCCTGCCATCTGACTGGTTTGGGCGTCGATGATTAGCGGGGTTCCGCCCAGGTCTGAAACTCCAACGCTGAACGAGACCCGGGTTCGAGTCGAGGTCTTGTCGAAGATCAGCGCGACGGTTTTTGGCCCAGCGTAAGGGCGTGCGCTGTAAGGAGACTTCTTGAGTTCGTGCCCCAGGCGCAAAATGGCGGCCTGCTCGGCAGGTGTTACGTCGTCGTCCTTTAGAAAGTGGCGAACCATCTTGTTCCTAACTGTTATTCGGGAAGAACCATTGTGCCAAAGCCCGTGCGCGTAAAGATCTCGAGCAGGATGCTGTGGGGTGTGCGGCCATCGATGACGTGTGCCTGAGGAACCCCGCCGCGAACGGCGTGCAGGCAGGCCTGCATCTTCGGGATCATGCCGCTTTCGAGCCGAGGCAGCAGCTCATCGAGTTCAGCCGCGGTGATCTCGCTGACCAGCGAGTCGCGGTTTGGCCAGTCGCTGTAAAGCCCGGGCACATCGGTGAGAACAAGGAGCTTCTCGGCACCCAAGGCAACAGCGAGCGCGCTAGCGGCCAGGTCGGCGTTGACGTTGAGTAGTTGCCCATTGGCATCTGGCGCGACGGTCGAGATAACCGGAATCTTGCCGGCGTCGAGGGCATCGAAGACGATGCGCGGGTTCACCTGCGTGACCTCACCAACCAGACCGGCGTCACCGACGACCTCCGCCCTGAAAAGGTTGGCGTCTTCGCCAGACATGATCGAAGCGCCTGCTCCAGCCGCTTCGATTAGCTCGGCGAGTTCAGTAGAAATCTGATTGCGCAAGACGTCGCGAACGACGTCGATGATTTCTGGAGTGGTGACCCTGAGGCCGTCCTTGAATTCGCTCTCGATGCCGAGCTCGGCAAGCCTTGCCGAAATCTGTGGCCCGCCGCCGTGCACGACAACCGGCTTGATGCCGATCCAGCGCAGGTAGGCCATGTCCTCGGCGAAAGCCTTCTGAAGTTCGGCATCGACCATCGCGTTGCCGCCGAACTTGACCACGACGGTTTTGCCGTGAAACTTCTGCAACCAGGGCAGCGATTCGATTAGCGTCTCGGCCTTGATTGCCGCGAGCGTGTTGTCTTGATTCTGTGGCTGCATTAGCTCGAGTACTCGCTGTTCTCGGTCACGTAGGCGTGGGTTAGGTCTGAGGTGTAGATGGTCGCCTCGTGGCTACCGGCGTGCAGGTCGAGCCTGATCTTTACCTCGCGTGGCTTGAGGTCGACAAGTTCGCGAGACTGATCTGGCTGGCCCTTTGCAGAAACTCGGACGCCGTTGATTAGGACGTCGATGTCGTATGGGTCAAAAGCGGCTTGCGTGGTGCCTACCGCGGCCAGGATTCGGCCCCAGTTTGGATCATTGCCGTAGATGGCCGCCTTGAACAGATTGTTGCGGGCAATCGAACGACCAACCTCGACCGCATCGTCTTCGCTCGCCGCGTTGACAACCTCGATCGCGATGTCGTGGCTTGCGCCCTCGGCATCGGTGAGCAGTTGCATGGCCAGGTCGTGGCAAACCTCGGTAAGAACCTCGGTGAAGTCTTGGACGCTCGGGGTCACCTCGGCGGCGCCCGAGGCCATCAGAGTTACGGTGTCGTTGGTCGACATGCAGCCGTCGGAGTCGAGGCGGTCGAAGGTCATGCGGGTGGCCTTACGCAGGGCCTGATCGAGCTCTGCGGGGTTTAGAGCGGCGTCGGTGGTGATGACCACCAACATGGTCGCGAGCCCCGGAGCGAGCATGCCTGCGCCCTTAGCCATGCCGCCAACGGTGAAGCCATTGCCGGTTGCGGTTGCCTGCTTGAAAACCGAGTCTGTGGTCATGATTGCCTCGGCTGCGGCTGGCCCGCCGGTTGGGCTAAGTTCTTTGGCTGCAGCGCGGACGCCCGCCAGGACCTTTTCGCGGTCAAGTTGGTCACCGATCAGACCGGTGGAACAAACCAGGACCTCGCCGGCAGAAACTTCGAGGGCAACCGCCACGGCTTCGGCAGTTGCGTGAGTGGTCTGAAAGCCTTCAGCGCCGGTGTAGCAGTTTGCACCGCCGCTGTTCAGAACTACCGCCTCGAGCACGCCGCCCTTGATTACCTCTTTGCTCCAGAGCACTGGGTTGGCGAGAGCTCGGTTGCTGGTGAAAACGGCAGCCGCTGATTTGATTGGCCCGAGGTTTTGCACGAGGGCTAGATCTGGATTGCCCGACTTTTTGAGACCTGCCCGAACTCCGGCGGCTAGAAAACCCTGAGCCGCGGTGACGCTCACGGTGCGACCGCGTTTACGGTGAGCCCGGTGTCTTCGGGCAAGCCCAGAGCGATGTTGAGTGATTGAATGGCCGCGCCAGCGGTGCCTTTAACCAGGTTGTCGATCGCGCTGACAACCACGACGCGGTTGGCGTGTGCGTCCACGGTTACGCCGATCAGACAGGTGTTTGCGCCGAGGGTACTCGCGGTTGCCGGGTATTCACCAGCTGGAAGAACCTTGACGAAGGTTTCGCCAGCGTAGGCGTCTTCTAGGGCTTTACGAGGGTCGCCGCCGCGAAGGGTTGCGGTGTTGACCGCGAGGATTCCGCGCGACATCGGCACCAAAACCGGGGTGAACGAGATCTTGACCTCGCCGCCCGACGCCTTGCTCAGGTTTTGCTCGATCTCGGGAGTGTGACGGTGGATTCCACCTACGCCGTAGGCATTCGCCGACTCGGCAACCTCGGCGGCCAGCAGGTTGGTCTTGGGTGTGCGTCCGGCTCCTGAGGTACCCACCGAAAGAACGCTGACGATGTCGTCAAGCTCGATCACGCCGGCTTTGGCAAGCGGGGCTAGGGCCAGGGTTATTGCGGTGACGTTGCAGCCAGGAACAGCGATGCGCTTGGCTCCGATTAGTTTTTCGCGCTGCTTTGAGCCGTCGGCGAGCACCAATTCGGGCATTCCATAGGCCCAGGTGCCCTGATGCTCGGTGCCGTAGAACTTAAACCATTGTTCGGCCGATTCGAGCCTGAAGTCGGCTCCGCAGTCGAGAACTATCTGGTCTTCGCCAAGCCAGGCGGCAACCTCAGCCGAGGTGGTGTGCGGCAGGGCGAGAAACACGATGTCTGCGCCGGTTAGGTTGGCCGGCGTGGTTTCTTTCAAGACGACGTCGGCGAACTCGATAAGGTGCGGGTGCAGCGAACCCACGGTGGCTCCCGCGTTCGAGTTTGCTGTGGCCGCGACAAGCGTTAGCCCCGGGTGAGCCGCGATCAATCGCAGTAGCTCTCCCCCGACGTAACCGCTTGCTCCCGCGATGGCTACTGTCTTCATGGTTTCTCCTGCTTTAGGCGCGAATGATTGCGCCGAAGCGCTCGTGAGCTAAAGCGACGGCTCTGTCGCGCGATTCTGTTGCCTCAACCTGGGTGAGAGTTCGGTCTTCCGCCCTAAATCTAAGCGCGAAGGTTAGAGACTTCTTGCCCTCGGGGATATTGCTGCCTCGGTAGTCCTCTATCAAGCGAATTTGCTCGAGGAGCTCTCCGGCACCTTCGACGATGGTTGCTTGAAGGGTTGCCGCTGGCAGTTCGGCTTCGACAAGAAGTGAGAGATCTTGAGTCGCGGCCGGCATCACCATGATCGGGGTGGCCTGGCGCACACCGGTCGCTGCCGCGTAAAGCACCTCGAGGTCTATTTCGGCAACCGAAACTCGGCGCGAGATGTCGTTGTCGCTGGCAAGCCTCGGGTCGAGTTCGCCGGCGAAGCCAACGTGCTTGCCGTCAAGCAGTAATTCGGCGGTGCGGCCGGGGTGGTACCCCTTCGGAGCTGCCGACTTGAGTTCTAGTTCGACGCCGATGGCGCGGGCGACGGCTCTGGCCGCCTCGATTGCGTCCGAGTAGTCGTAGGCTGCGGCCGACACGTTGGTCTGCTGCTTTACGCGCTCACCGGTTAGCAGAATCGCTAGGTGCTTTGGCTGGGCGGGACTAGTTGACTGCAGGGCCGCGAGAGTTTCAACGCTAGGACGCTCGATGCCAGAAGGCAGCGGATTCGTCGCCGTGATTTTTTTGGCAGGTAAAAAGACCGAACCCTCTTCGAAAATCGCAATGTCGGTAAGCCCGCGCGAAAGGTTGCGCTTGGCGGCGGCAATCAGCCCAGGCAAAATGCGAAGGCGCATCTGCGAGGACTCCTCCTGCAGAGCGTTTGCCAACTTGACCGAAGGAAGCCCGGCTGTGAACCAAGAGTTTTCTTCTTCGGAAACGAACGGGTAGGTCAAGACCTCGGTGTGGCCCGAGCCAACCAGCGCCGAAAGCGCCTGACGACGCTGACGCTGACGCAAGGTTAGGCCGCGACCGGGAGGCGCAACCGGCAATCGCGAAGGAATGTGCTGGTAGCCGCTGATTCGAGCGATCTCTTCGGCTAGATCGGTCTTGTGGGTAATGTCTGGGCGCCACGAGGGAGCGATGACCTCGAAGCCGCCATCGACCTGGGCCACGACGCAACCAATGTCGCTGAGCACGCTCGTGATCTGCTCCTGCGTGTAATCGACACCAACCAAGGAGGTCGTGAATTCGAGCGGCAGGAAGATTGGCGCGGTTGGCTTTACCTGATTGACGTCGGCACCTAGCGAGTCGGCCGAACCACCTGCGTGGAGCTCGAGCAGCTGGACAACGCGAGCAGCAGCGTATTCGGCGACGTTGGTGTCAACCCCACGCTCGTAGCGTTTGGATGCCTCGCTACCTAGCTTGTGACGGCGAGCGCTTCTGGCGATCGTTACCGGGTCAAAGTGGGCGGCCTCGATTAGCACGTTTACCGTCGAGTTGGTCACCTCGGTGGCCTCGCCACCCATCACGCCGGCCAGACCGATTGGTCCGGATTCGTCGGTGATGAGGAGGTCTTCGACATCGAGTTTGCGAGTCTGACCGTCAAGAGTTACCAGCTTTTCGCCGGCCTTGGCCCGGCGCACCGTGATGCCTCCGGTCAACTTGTCGAAGTCGTAGGCGTGGATCGGCTGGCCGAGTTCGAGCATGACGTAGTTGGTGATGTCCACGACCAGCGAAATCGAACGCATTCCGGCGAGTTTTAGGCGAGCGACCATCCACGGCGGGGTTGGTCGAGTCGCATCGACGCCGACAACGTGGCGAGCGACGAATCGGTCGCATCCGAGCTTGCCGCGAATTCCTGATGGGTCGTCAATTTTCACGACGAAACCGTGACCAAGCTCTGGTTGAGCGTTGCCGATCTGGTCTTTGAAGTCGACGCCGGTGGCGTGCGCGTATTCGCGAGCGATGCCGCGAATCGAGAAGCAGTAACCGCGGTCGGGGGTCACATTGACCTCGGCGGCCGAGTCGTTCAGTGAAAGAAGTTCGAGTGCGTCGGTGCCGACCTCGGGGTCTAGCCCCATGACTCCAAGTCGCAGGATCCCGTCGTGGTCGTCGCTCAGGCCAAGTTCGCGACCAGATGCCATCATGCCGTCGGAAATGTGACCGTAGGTGCTTCTGGCCGCTATTTCAAAGTTGCCCGGCAGGATCGCGCCGGGAAGGCAAACTACGACTTTGTCGCCAACTTCGAAATTGCTCGCTCCACAGACGATGCCGCGGACGTCGCCGGGGGCAACTTGCACCTGACACCAGCGAATGGTCTTGCCGTTCGACTGAGGCTCGGGAGTGAACTCGAGCACCTCGCCCACGACCAGCGGGCCAGAAACCTCGAAACCGTGTGAACCCTCTTCTTCGAGGCCAACCTTGACCAGTTCGGCCATGACCGAGTCGGGCGTTGCTTTAGCAGGAAGATCGACGTATTCGGCGAGCCAAGACAGTGGGACCTTCATTACAGACTCACCCCAAACTGCTGCGAGAAACGAATGTCTGATTCGACCATGTCGTGCATGTCGAGCACGCCGTTGCGGAACATAAGCGTGCGCTCGATGCCCATGCCAAAAGCGAAGCCCTGGTAAACCTCGGGGTCGATGCCGGCGGCCTTCAAGACGTTCGGGTTGACCATGCCGCAGCCACCCCACTCGACCCAGCGAGCGCCACCCTTGGCGTTCGGGTGCCAAACGTCGAGCTCGGCCGAAGGTTCGGTGAACGGAAAGAATGATGGGCGCAGGCGAATCTGAGCCTCGGGGCCAAACATTATGCGAGCAAAGTGCTCTAGCGTGCCGCGCAGGTCGGCCATGGTGAGACCCTTGTCGATGGCTAGACCCTCGACCTGATGAAACACCGGGGTGTGAGTTGCGTCTAGCTCGTCGGTGCGAAAAACTCGGCCTGGGCAGAGAACATAGACCGGCAATTCGCGCTCTAGGAGCGAACGAACCTGAACTGGCGAAGTGTGGGTGCGAAGAACCAGGTGCGACTCGACCGGGTCGACAAAAAACGTGTCTTGCATCGCGCGAGCGGGGTGATCGGCATCGAAGTTCAGCGCGTCGAAGTTGAACCACTCGCTCTCGACCTCAGGCCCCTCGGCGATCTCCCAGCCCATGCCGACGAAGACGTCCGAAATCTGGTCCATTAGAAGCGAAAGTGGGTGACGGCCACCGATTGCCAACTTGGTTGGTGCCGCGGTTACGTCCACGGCTTCGGCGACAAGCTTGGCCTGCTCTTCGACGGCGGCCAGTTCGGCCTCACGAGCGGCAAAAGCCTGGTTCAAACGGCCTCTGGCGGCACCAATTAGCGCGCCGGCCTCGGCCTTGAACTCGTTTGGCATGTTCTTGAGCGTTGCATTGAGCTTTGAGATCTCAGACTGCTCACCAACCGTGGCACCTCGCGCTGCGCGCAGGCTCGCGATGTCGAGCGTGGCGGCGATTGCAGCTAGGGCTGCTTCGACCACCGGGTCGACAACGGACGGGTTGATTGGATTGCCAGACATACGCTACAAGTCTAACGATTAGGCGTTCTGAGCGAAGGCAGACGCGTACAAGCAAATACTCGCGGCGGTTGCCAAATTCAGGCTTTCTGCGGCACCGTAAATCGGCACGCCGACCTGACGATCCACCAACTCGAGAGTCTCCGGTTCGAAGCCCCAAGATTCGTTACCGAACACCCAAGCGGTCGGCTTGGCCAGGACATCGCTACCGAGAGTCGGCAGGTTGTCTCCGCCACCGTTGGCAGCGAAAATCTGCAAACCGGCTGCGCGGAGCGCGTCGATCGTAGTTTCGAGGTCGGCGTCGATCACAAGCGGCAGGTGAAACAACGAACCGGTGGTCGAGCGAACGACCTTCGGGTTGTAAACATCGACGCTGTTGTTGGTGAAGATCACTGCGTCGGCCCCGGCTGCATCGGCGGCACGAAGAACCGTGCCCGCGTTGCCAGGGTCGCGAATGTTGCTCAGCAGCGCAACCATGCGTGGCTTCGAGGCGATTACCGCATCTAGCGAGACATCGAGCTGCTGGCAAACCGCAACCACACCCTGAGGGCTGGTGGTGTCGGTCAACGCCTTTAGAACGGGTTCGGTTACCAGTTGAACCTCGATGCGAGCGGCCTTGGCACGCTCGATCAGCTCAGGGTAACGCTCCACCGCTTCTTCGGTTGCGTACAGCTCGACGATAAGTTTCGGGCGGTCGAGCGCTTCTTTTAGTCCCTGGGGTCCCTCAAGCAGAAAGAGCCCGGTCGTTGACCGGGCATCTTTCTTAGTTAGCTTGGCAACCCCACGGACCTTATTGGCCTTGGGATCATCTATCAAGAGACTAGGCGACCTTCGGTGCCGAGGTGTCTGCTGGCAATGCTGCCTTAGCCGAAGCTACGAGGCTTGCGAAAGTCTTAGGCTCGTTGACCGCAAGGTCAGCAAGGATACGACGGTCGACTTCGATGCCAGCAAGGTTTAGCCCCTGGATGAAGCGGTTGTAAGTCATGCCGTTGGCACGAGACGCAGCGTTGATGCGCTGAATCCAAAGGCGACGGAAGTTGCCCTTCTTGTCTTTGCGGTCGTTGAACGCGTAGACCAGCGAGTGCAGTTGCTGCTGCTTTGCCATGCGGTATAGACGTGAACGCTGACCACGGTAACCCTGTGCGCGTTCAAGGATTGTGCGGCGCTTCTTGTGAGCGTTAACCGCGTTTTTTACTCTTGCCATTTTTTATACTCCTCTAAAAATTCTTGGGTCGACTATTTGCCGAGCAGCTTCTTGATGGTCTTGAAGTCAGCTGCCGAAACAACCTGGTCCTGGTTGAGGCGACGGGTACGACGGCTCGACTTGTACTCAAGGTTGTGGCGCATGTTGATCTGCTGCTTCATGAGCTTGCCGCTTCCGGTGAAGCGAAAACGCTTCTTAGCGCCAGAGTGGGTCTTCTGCTTTGGCATGTTCTTCTCCTGTTTTCCTACTCGGCAGTTGGTGCTGCCGACTCCTTCGCCTTTTCGGCGTTCTTTTTGGCTTCGGCCTTAGCGTCTGCCTTGTTCTTGGTTGGGCCAATGACCATAACCATGTTTCTTCCGTCGATCGAAGGGCTCGATTCGATGATTCCGAACTCGTTTACCTCTTCTGCCAACTTCTGAAGCAACTTGATGCCCATCTCTGGACGCGATTGCTCACGTCCGCGGAACATCACGATGACCTTGACCTTGTCGCCGGATTTCAAGAAGCGTTCGATCTGGCCGCGCTTGGTTCCGTAGTCGTGGTCGTCGATCTTGAGCCCGAATCGCACGGTCTTGAGAACCGTGTTGACCTGGTTCTTGCGAGCTTCGCGAACCTTCTGAGCTGCCTCGTACTTGAACTTTCCGAAGTCCATGAGCTTTGCTACAGGTGGTTTTGACGTTGGGGCTACCTCGACTAGGTCTAGGTCGGCCTCCTGTGCCATTCGCAAGGCGTCTTCAATTTTGACTACGCCGATTTGCTCGCCAGCCGGGCCTACGAGGCGAACCTCTGGCACACGGATGCGGTCATTGATACGGGGATCGCTGATCTGTTGCTCCTTTGGTGACATGGACGGCCACACACTCCGAGCATTTGCTCGGCGAGCGTACAGAAACGAAAAGTTCCTAAAGCTTTACCCGGAAACCTTTTGAGGCGGTTAACGCGGGTGGGAAATGAATCCACTTCTGACCGAGAGCGAACCCTCGGAGCCATGGGCTAGCCTAGCAGAAAAGATGCAAAAGGAGTAGCCCGAATGTCAGAAACAAATGAACAGATCACAGACCTCGCCGATGTACCCGCGGTTGAGATCGTTGCCCGCTACTCGATCGAGCTACTAAACGTCGCCGCCGTGCACTGCGGACTTGCCGAAAACGGACGCGAGGCCGACCTAGACGAGGCTCGCAAACTGATCAATGCGGTCGCCGGTTTGATCACCGGAGCCGCCGCCTACATGGGTGACCAGCACGCTCGAATCCTACGAAACGCTCTGCGCGAAGTTCAATTGGCTTTCCGCGAAGCATCGCCGATCAAGGACGCCCCTGGCGAAGG
>CAIJJH010000145.1 GCA_903820955.1 uncultured Micrococcales bacterium | reverse complement strand
TACAACGCGAAGGGTCCGACCGGTGTCATGCTGCGAACCCTAGTGTCTCTAGCCGAGTCCTATTGCTAACCCTGTAAAGTTGTAACGAATCCGAACAAAGCAGATGGAGTAATCATGGCCGAGCACAACTTTGACGTCGTAATCCTTGGCGGCGGTAGCGGCGGCTATGCCGCAGCACTGCGATCGGCTCAACTTGGTAAGCGCGTAGCCCTCATCGAAAAGGACAAACTCGGCGGTACTTGTCTGCACCGCGGTTGTATCCCTACCAAAGCACTTCTGCACTCTGCAGAAGTTGCCGACGTGACCCGCGAGGCCGCAGCTGTCGGTGTGAACGCAACCTTTGGATCAATCGACATGGCTCAGGTAAACAAATACCGCGACGGAATCGTCGACCGCCTATTCAAGGGTCTTACCGGACTCATCGGTAGCAAAGACATCACTGTGGTAGCTGGCGAGGGAAGACTCACCGGGCCGAAGACAGTGACCGTAAACGGCGACACCTACACCGGAACCAACGTCGTGCTTGCAACCGGTTCTTACAGTCGGACTCTCCCAGGTCTCGAAATTGGCGGCCGCGTCATTACTTCTGAGCACGCTCTCCAGTTGGATTACGTTCCGAAGAAGGTCATCGTTCTCGGTGGCGGCGTAATCGGTGTTGAGTTTGCGTCGGTCTGGAAATCTTTTGGTACCGAAGTAACCATTGTCGAGGGATTACCTCACCTAGTGCCAAACGAAGACGAAGCGCTCTCGAAGGGCCTCGAGCGCGCATTCCGCAAGCGTGGCATCGACTTCAAGTTGGGTGTTCGATTCTCGGGCGTCGAGCAAAACGAAACCGGAGTCATAGTTAGCCTCGAGGACGGCACGAAGCTTGAAGCTGAGCTACTACTAGTAGCCGTCGGACGCGGAGCGAATACCGCTGGCCTGGGCTTCGAAGAGCAAGGCATAAACATTGACCGCGGTTACGTATTGACTAACGATCGCCTCGAAACCAACATTCCAGGCGTCTACGCAGCTGGAGACATAGTTCCCGGTCTGCAACTCGCACACCGCGGTTTCGGCCAGGGAATTTTCGTAGCCGAGGAGATCGCTGGTCTGAAGCCTGTCGTAATCGACGAGAACGGCATTCCGAAGGTCACCTACTGCGAACCAGAAGTTGCCAGCGTCGGTCTTTCGGAGGCCAAGGCGGCGGAGAAGTTTGGAGCCGACAACATCTCTACCTACGAATACAACCTTGCTGGTAATGGCAAGAGCCAGATTCTCGGTACCGCTGGATTCATCAAGCTGGTGCGCCAGAACAACGGCCCAGTTGTTGGAGTCCACATGATTGGCTCTCGCGTGGGAGAACAAATTGGTGAAGGTCAGCTAATCGTTAACTGGGAGGCGTTCCCAGAGGACGTCGCCTCGCTGATCCACGCACACCCAACCATGAACGAAGCAATCGGAGAGGCGCACCTGGCTCTCGCAGGCAAGCCGCTTCACGCACACGCCTAGTATTGATAAGAACGCCTTCATAAGGAGCAACAAAGAATGAGCGAAAACGTAGTCCTGCCCGCACTTGGCGAGAGCGTAACCGAAGGAACAGTCACTCGTTGGCTGAAGAAGGTTGGCGACACTGTCGCAGTTGACGAAGCGCTGGTCGAAGTCTCTACCGACAAGGTCGACACCGAGATCCCTTCACCGTTCGCTGGAATCGTCGAGCAGATACTTGTTCAAGAAGATGACACCGTCGCTGTTGGTGGCGTACTCGCTGTAATCGGCACTGGCGCGGCATCGGCTCCGGCAGCGGCACCAGTCGTTGCCCCGGAGGTTGTTGCTGTTCCGGAACCAGTTGTAGTCGCTCCCCCTGTAATCGCACCAGCACCAGTCGTCGAGGCTCCTGTTGCAGCCCCTGTAGTAGCGCCAGTTGTTGCACCTGTTGTTGCACCTGCTCCTGTCGCAGCACCTGTAGCCACCTCGAGCGACCCGACCTACGTGACTCCACTCGTGCGCAAGTTTGCTGCCGAACACGGAATTGATCTTTCGCACATAGCCGGTACTGGCGTTGGAGGCCGCATCCGCAAGGAAGACGTCGTGACGAGCGCCGTGCCAGCGCCAGCGGCAGTCTCAGCTACACCTGCCGCTCCGCTAGTTACTTCGGCTCAACGAGGCACCACCGAACCGATGTCGCGTCTTCGCAAGGTTCTAGCCGAGCGTGCAGTCGCTTCGATGCAACAGACCGCGCAGCTAACCACCGTTGTCGAAGTTGACGTAACCGGGATCGCAGCTCTCAGAGCTCGGGTTCAGGCCCAGTTCGTTGCAGCTACGGGCGGAAAGTTGAATTTCATGCCTTTCTTTGCCCTCGCCGCTGGCGAGGCACTCAAGGCTCACCCGAAGCTGAACGCTTCTATTGAGGGTGACAACATCGTCTTCCACCCGACCGAAAACCTAACCTTCGCGGTTGACACCGAGCGTGGACTTCTCACCCCGGTGATCCGCGACGTCTCAAGCCTGAACCTGGCTCAAATCGCGATGCAGATTGCCGACCTTGCCGCTAGAACTCGTGAAAACAAGCTCAAGCCAGACGAGCTCGGCGGCGGAACCTTCACCCTGACCAACACCGGTTCGCGTGGCGCGTTGTTCGACACCCCAGTGGTTTTCCTGCCGCAGGTCGCGATCTTGGGCACCGGCATCGTCAGCAAGCGTCCAGTAGTCGTCACCGACGCCTCTGGCAACGACTCAATCGCAATTCGAAGCATGGTTTACCTTGCGTTGAGCTACGACCACCGCCTGGTTGATGGAGCGGACGCCTCTAGGTTCTTGGTAGACATCAAATCAAGACTTGAAACGGCAGCCTTCGAAGCCAACCTAGGCATCTAAATTCTTTTTACGGAAACAATTGCTCGATTAGACCCGTCTAGGGTTACCTGGTATCGACCGCAACGCGTTTCTAGCTGTTGCACAATTACGCCACCCAATTTGGTTTCTTGCACGACCTGACCGGTAGGTATGAAATCTTCCTTGCAGCTCCGCGCTTTTGGCACAGCCTTTGAAGCCCCGGGTTGCTGTGTCAACGACAAAACCACACTGCACACCACAACAGCGGAAATCGCTGCGGCTACGAGTGGCCGACGAATTTTCGCCCTCTTTCGTCTTGGTATCTCGAGCACTCGGTCGGCGCGTAGTCGGTAGCCACCAGACTGCAGAGAAGCTAGTAGCGGGCCATGCTTTGGATTCGCAGAATCAAGCCGAACCTCCAAGGTGTCAACAGATCTCTCAAGGCGATGTCTCGGCATCAACATATTCTCGGACGATGAATGGGGGAATAGAACTTCCTAACAAAAGTGTTGATAACAGCACCAACCTAGAATTGACTCATGCCTGAATTCCTGTTAGCCGGACTAGACCCCGAGTTCGTCGATTACGAACAGGCCTGGGAGTTGCAGCGCGAGATTCACGGCCAAGTTGCCTCGGGCGCTCGCCCAGACACCGTCGTTTTACTCGAGCACTCCCCCGTCTACACCGCTGGT
>CAIJJH010000144.1 GCA_903820955.1 uncultured Micrococcales bacterium | reverse complement strand
TAATGGTGGGGCGTGCGGGACTTGAACCCGCGACCGACGGATTATGAGTCCGCTGCTCTAACCAGCTGAGCTAACGCCCCCAGCCACCAAGAAAGCCTAACCCTCTCGCCGCATTCTCTCGATCGCACTCTTCATGCCACGCCGAATCCTGCGGTTGAACTTCTTGGTGTTTACCCGCACGTCGTAGCGAATATCTTCGAATCGCTCGACAACCGCGTCGCCCATTTCGTCCAGCCGTTCGATTACTCCGTCACGGGCGACGGTTAGTCGACCTCGGGCCTGTTTCACTGCCTTGCGCACCTTACGCACGCCAATTGGCTGGTTGTAAGCGGCATCGTTATCGGCGGTCGTGTCGGTTGGTTTCTCGCCACGGTAAAGCTGTTCAAAGATGTCAAGAGTCTTGCCGATGTCGTGAGCTTCGATTAGGTGCATAGAGTTCGATACCAATCGATCAAACTCTTTCTTGTCGGCTGAAAGTACCTTTGTCAACTGAACTGCAAAGTCCTTTGAGTCGTCAGCCTTGAACAGATAGCCGTTGTCGCCTGAGTGAACTAGGTGCGGCAAAGCCATGGCGTCCGCAGCTACCACCGGGCGACCAGAGGCCATTGCCTCCATAGTGGCAATGCTCTGAAGTTCGGCTATAGAGGGCATGACGAAAATCGACGACCTATGCAGGGCTTCCATGAGCCCCTCATCGTTCACCGGCCCGAGAAAATTGACCTTGCTTCGAATGCCCAATTCTTCGGCATAAGCCTCGAGCGGCACACGCTCTGAGCCGTCACCGACAAGCTCAACCTTGACCTCAAACTTCGGGTCAAGTAATGAAACGGCCTTCAGCAATACGTGGATCCGCTTCTCGTGATCCAAACGACCGACAAACAACAGCGTTGCTGGCTTGTTAGTTGCCTTCGGGGCACTTGCATACGCTGAAGCATCTATTCCACACGAGATGGCATAGACGCCGGTAAGACCGGTCTTCGACTCGAGCAACTCGGCAGCACGTTTGGTTGGCGTGGTGAGAGCGTCGGCCAACTTCAAGACGTTCTTTGCGTCCCACCAGGCAAAGTTGGCAAAGGGCTTTTCTACCCAGGCGGGAGTACCAACGGTGTACTTGATTAGGTTCTCGGGCATTATGTGGTTGGTTGCAATTAGGTTGATTCCGCGCTTATGAGCGCCTTTGGAAAGCTGCCTGCCAACGTTTATGTGTGATTGAACATGTACGACGTCAGGTTTTACCTGGCGCAAAATCTTGTCGGTCTTTCGGCGCAATGTCAGTGGGTTAACGTATCGCAGGGTTTTGTGACCGGGAAACCGGTGGCTCTTAAGTCGGTGAACAATGATCGGGGTGCCGTCGTGGTTTTCGCGAAAGTTGCCGTAAACCTCGCTGGTTGCCGGTGCGATGACGTGAACCTCGGCACCACGTCTTGCCAGCCCCGCGGCAAGCCGTTCACCGAAGCGGGCCGCTCCGTTTACGTCGGGCGGAAACGTGTCGGCTCCGATAACTACGACCAAAGGTTTTTTAGCAGCCAAAACTCATGCCTTCTTTGCTAATTCGGGATGTACTTTTGAGAGCAACCAGACACCGAGGACGGCGACCACTCCAGAAAGGGAAAAACAGACCATTGTAAACAAGTCGGCCTGCTGTGCCTCGCCCAGAACCACGATGCCGATTGAAACTCCGACCATGGGGTCGATTACGGTCAACCCAGCAATCACTAGATCCGGAGGGCCTGCGGCGTAGGCGCTCTGCACAAACCAACCGCCAAGCGCTAGCGCACCAATGGTCGAAACGGCACAAAGCACTGTCAGCCACTCGAACTGCCCTTGAATGATTCGTTGGACAACGACCTTCATGAGGCTTGCAACGAAACCATACAAAACACCGGCACCGATTATGTAGGCAAGTGCTTTGGCTCTCCTGGCGAAGGTGAAGAAGGAAACGGCGAGGAT
>CAIJJH010000143.1 GCA_903820955.1 uncultured Micrococcales bacterium | reverse complement strand
TGGTTGCGGTGGATGATGCCAAACATCTCTGGGTCGGCGAGTCCGCTACCAAGAGCGTGCTTAACGAGATCGTAAAAGCGGTCAACCCCGAGGCTTTCCCGCTGCCTGAAACCTACGAGGGCTAGTTTTCGTTCTGCCTTGGAATCCACACCTGGCGAATAATCAACATCGCCGAGGCGGCTACTGGAATCGCCACCAAAGCGCCTAGTACGCCGAGCAGTGCACCGCCAGCGAGAGCCGCGATAACCACGACGGCACCGGGAACCGAAACCGCCTCCTTCATAATGCGGGGGCTGACAAAATATGCTTCGACCTGCATGTAGATGAAGTAGTAAACCAGGGCAACAATCGCGGCAGTAGGGCTTTGCGTCAACGCAACCACGGCGACAATGATCGCACCGGTAAGTGAGCCAACCAACGGAATTAGCGCCAGCAAGAAGGTGATGAACGCTAGCGCGATTGCGAATGGGATCCCGATGATGCTCATCATTATGAAACCGCAAATTGCGTTGATCAGGGCGACGGTCACCTGACCCATCACGTAGCGGCCAACCGAAACCGAAATCTGCTCAGCTAGATCGGCAAACTTGGTTCGCTTCGATGCGGGCACCAAGGAGTACACCCACTTCTTGAAACGAGTGAGCGAAGACATGATGTAGATGCTGAGTATCAGAATCACCAAGAAGCCGGTAGCCCCGCTAAAGATTCCGATGCCGACCTGGACGAATCCGCCGACAAAATTAGGCCAGTTCTTTGCGTCCGTGATGTAGCTACTTACGCTATCTATGGTTTGCACTAGACCGCCACCGAGCTGGGTGTTGAGATCAATCACCCACGGCTGAATCTTGAGGTTGGTGGCAAATTCAGGCGCGCTCGAAATCAGCAGCGCGGCTTCGCTCACCAGCTTGGGAACCAAAGCTAGGACGATTCCAGCGAACACTCCCATTAGACCAAGCATTACGATCAGGATCGCGATTGGGCGTTTGATGCTTCTGCGCTCCAAAAGCGAGACGATTGGGTCGAGACCAAGAGCGATGAAGATGGCGGCAAAAAGGTATGTGATTACCTGAGCAAGAGTGGTTAGCGCCCCGCCGATTGCGAGGGCGGTCAGGACGCCTAGACCACCGAGTAAGCCGAACTGAAAGCCGTTGGAAATGCTCCAGGACTGGTGTTTTTCTGGCGGTTTTACAGGCATTTAGTCTCCGCTGATCGAGTTTTCGGCTTCGGCAACGACCGTCGCCAAATTCTTTAGATAGACGCCAACCGCACTCTTTTCGAGCTCGAGTTTGCGAAGTTGAGCCTCCGCTTTCGAGATAGCCACTTTGGCCTGAAGGTGGGCCTGTTCGAGAATCGCTCGCGCCTCGGCATCGGCAGCCACAATGGTGGCCTCGGCCTGAATCCGAGCCTCGTCCTTGGTGCGTTTGTTAACTGACTTCGCGGCGGCCTCGAGCGTCTCGGATTCCAAACGGGCGGCCTCGGCGCGGGTTCTCGCTTGAACTAGCATCGCGTTTGCGTCGTCAAGGTATCGCTGGGTTGCCGCGACGGCCTCTTGGTGCTTCCTAAGGTATTCGGCTTCGGCTTCTTGGCGCCTAGCGGTCAATTCGAGGTCGAGATCGCCGCGAGCTTGTTCAGAGACCAATTGAAGAGCTGTTTCTGGGTTAAGTTTTTTGGTCATGTCGCGCACAGCCATCAGCTTGCGTTCGCTGAGCTCTCGCTCCACTTTCGTCTTCATGGCCTCGGTCTCGCGCTTCGCGGTTGCGCGAATCTTGGCGGCTTCGGTAGCGATTGCGCCGCGAATTGCGCCGGCTTCTCGGGTGGCTTCATCGACCAACCTGGCAGCCTCAATTCGAGCCTCTTTCAAGAGGTCTTCATAGTCGGCTTTGGCAGTGGCTTGTAGGCGCTCAGCTCGGCGGCCCGCCTCGGCCACCAGGGAGTCGTAATAGCCTTTGGCTTCGCCACGGATGTCTTCGGTTTCACGCTCAATCTCGGCTAAAACTCTCACCTTTTCGGCTTCGGCATCGGCAACTATTCGCAGTGCTTGGTCTTCGGCGGTGCTGAGAATCAGAGCGGCCCTGGCACCAACCGAGGCGTAGTTCGGAGTTTCGGATTCGGCAAGTTTTTGCTGCAGGTCTTCGGCTAGGGCCGTCTTTTCTCGGAGTTCGGCGATGAGTCCGGCGTTTTGAGTCGAGATCTGCAAGAGGTCTCGCCTAAGGACGCGAACGGCTTCGTCGACGACATCACGGTCGTAACCGCGTATCCCGGTTGGGAATTCGGCGTCCTGCGACAAAGGCGGGCTCCTAGGCTCTTGGATAGACTTGAAAGACAAGCCAAGTTTAGCCTGAATGGAATGCCATGCGCCTT
>CAIJJH010000142.1 GCA_903820955.1 uncultured Micrococcales bacterium | reverse complement strand
CGGATCAGCTTCGGATCAAAGAACTAATGACCAGATTGGGCAACACCGAGATTCAAGAGGTGATTATCGCGACCGACCCAAACCTAGAGGGTGAGGCGACCGCTACCTACCTGACTCGCATGCTTTCACCACTCGGAATTATTGTTTCGCGTCTGGCTTCGGGTTTGCCGGTTGGCGGCGACCTCGAATACGCCGACGAAGTGACCCTCGGTCGTGCTTTTGAGGGCAGACGAACCGTCTCCTAGTCGGTTAGACTTGAATTTCAGCGTCGAACCCCCACCTTTATTTGGCTAACCGGGAGTGTAACTTGGCTCTAATCGTGCAGAAATACGGCGGATCGTCGGTTGGCGATGCCGCCAAGATTAAGCACGTTGCTAATCGCGTAATTGAGACCCAAAAAGCCGGAAACCAGGTCGTCGTCGTGGTTTCTGCCATGGGTGACAGCACCGACGAACTTCTTGAATTGGCTCACCAGGTAGCAGAGAACCCATCACCTCGCGAACTCGACATGCTTTTGACCTCGGGTGAGCGCATTTCAATGGCCCTTTTGGCCCTCGCCATCAACTCTGCCGGGGCGTCTTCGCGTTCTTTCACCGGTTCTCAGGCCGGAATCATCACCGATGAGGTTCACGGCAACGCTCGAATCGCCGAGGTCACCCCGGATCGCATTCAGGAGGCTCTCGATTCGGGAGACATCGCAATCGTCGCCGGATTCCAGGGTTTCAACCGCGAAACACGCGACATCACCACTCTTGGCCGCGGCGGATCAGACACCACCGCGGTTGCGTTGGCTGCGGCATTGAATGCCGACGTCTGTGAGATTTACTCGGACGTCGACGGCGTCTACACAGCCGACCCGCGCCAGATTCCGAGCGCAAAAAAGTTGGACCACATCGACATCGAGTCGATGCTCGAATTGGCAGCCGCCGGCGCGAAGATTTTGCACATTCGCGCGGTCGAGTTTGCTCGCCGTCACAACGTAGATTTACGGGTTCGTTCGACGTTCAGCAACGACCCCGGCACCAGGGTTTATTCGGGCAAGCTAGGAGAAAACATGGAAGAGTCAGTCGTTTCGGGTGTTGCAACCGATAAGAGCCAGTCGAAGATCACCGTGATCGGTATTCCCGACCTACCGGGTAAGGCGGCAGCCTTGTTCACCGCCGTTGCCGACGCCGGCGCAAATATCGACATGATTGTTCAGAACACCCCGACCGGTGTTGACATCGTCGACAAGGTTTCAGACATCTCGTTCACCCTGCCTCAGGGAGAGTGCGCAAAGGTTGAGGCTGCATTGGCTGCTGGTCAGTCGGAGCTTGGCTACCGCGAATTAGAGGTCGACCACGAGATCGGCAAGCTTTCGGTGGTTGGCGCTGGAATGCGCACCCACTCGGGCGTCTCGGCAACGCTGTTCAAGGCACTCGCCGATGCTGGCATCAACATCGAGATGATTTCGACCTCTGAGATTCGTATCTCTGTGGTTACCTCGCTTGGCGAGGTCGATGACGCGGCTCGGGCCGTGCACACCGCTTTTGGCCTTGACGGCGACGTCGAAGCGATCGTCTACGCCGGAACAGGACGCTAGGAGAAGCAATGAGCCGCAAACCTAACCTCGCCCTTGTTGGCGCTACCGGTGCCGTTGGCACCGAGATGATCGCGATCATCAATGCCCGCGAAAACATCTGGGGAGAAATTCGCCTCATTGCCAGTGCTCGTTCGGCCGGCAAGAAGATCAAGGTTCACGGAGAAGACCTCACGGTCGTCGCCCTGACTCCCGAGTCGTTCGACGGTATCGACATCGCAATGTTTGACGTTCCAGACGAGGTTTCCTCGGTCTGGGCTCCGATCGCTGCCGAGCGCGGCGCCATCGCCGTTGATAACTCCGGCGCTTTCAGAATGAACCCAGACGTGCCATTGGTAGTGCCTGAGGTAAACCCGGGCGAGGCAAAGAACCGCCCGCTTGGCATTATCTCGAACCCCAACTGCACCACGCTGACCATGATGGCGGCTATGGGTGCACTGCACGCGAAGTGGAACTTGAAGGAGCTTGTGGTTTCTTCGTACCAAGCAGTTTCGGGTGCCGGCGCTGCTGGCATCGATCGCCTTGCCGATGAACTTGCTGTTGTCGGCGGGCAGAAGCAGCTCGGGCTTGTCTCGGGCGACGTTGCCGCTGCGCTTGAAGCCGCGGGCGTTACCGCCGAAAGTTCGCTTTGGGCCTGGCCGATTGCGCTGAACGTGATTCCGTTTGCCGGATCTTTGAAGTCAGGCGGGCACTCGAGTGAAGAGATGAAGGTTCGCGACGAGTCTCGCAAGATTCTTGGAATCGCAGATCTCAAGGTCGCCGCGTCCTGCGTGCGCGTCCCGGTTCAGGTCTCGCACTCGCTTACCGTGCACGCGACCTTTGCAAACCCGTTGACCGCCGATGAGGTTCGAGCAGTTCTCGAGGCCCAGCCAACCATCGAGGTTCTCGATGACCCTGCCAACGGCGTTTACCCGACACCTAGCTTCGTGGCCGGCAAGGACTCGACCTTCGTTGGTCGCATTCGCCAGTCGCTCGATTTCCCGAACAGCATCGAATTGTTCGTCGTAGGCGACAACCTGCGCAAGGGTGCAGCTTTGAATACCTACGAAATTGCCGAACTGCTCGCCGCCGAGTTTTAATTCGGCAAAACACTGGTAAACCTGCGTGTTTCGGGTGCATCTCGCCTTTATCTTTGAGTTGTGCAGAGACTAATAACTTCGGTTCTATCATTTGGCGTCGCTCTCGCTCTCGCCGGTTGTTCTTCGCCGGCCCCGGCACCAAAGGTGTCTTCAGACCCAACCCCGTCGGTGGCTGCTTCGCTGATTCCTACTGCACCGCCGTCGGACGTCGTTGATGTCGACTCGACACAGTTCGCGGGGGAGTTTGGCGACTACACGTTCAAGATTGGCGACGGCCCGGCATGGTGCACGATTAACATCAACAAACACAATGTGATTTGTGAGCAATCCGAAGCGGACGCAAAATACGCTCCAATTCCTGTGCCATCAACTTGTGATTACAGCTACGGTTACCAGGTCCAGCTGTTCTCATCGGAGCCGACCGATGGCACAAAGGTGGCCGACTTCCTCTGCTCAGGTGGTGCTTACGCCGATGCAACGACTGCCGGAACACTGAAGTCGGGAGAGCGAGTTACTTTGGATGGGATCACGTGTTACACGGTCGGCACAGCTGCTCGTTGTGAGAACTCAGCCCACAACTACATCGTCCTAGGCCCAGACGCCTGGGCTCTCGGCGGCTAGTCTCTTTGTAATAGTGTCAGAACTCGGACCTCTGGTCGGCAGAAAAGCCTGACCGGCGCGTAAATTGAGGTTCCGAGCCCCGCGCAAACATTCAAAAACGCATAACCCTTAGCGGTTTTCCAACCGCTCAGCCCGCGCGCGTTCTTAGCCGGAAGGTCACAGTTGGTGACAATGGCTCGACCGCCTGGCAGGCAAACCTGACCTCCGTGTGTGTGTCCGGCGAAGATGATGTCGCTTGAGCCGAGTTCTTCAATCACTCTCAGGTAGGGCGCGTGCGCCACGCCAATCAGCACGTCCACGTTTTTAGGCTCTTCTATTGAGTCGTAGTCGGCGAGTTGATCGTGCGGGTCATCCAGCCCAATGAAACCAAGGCGAGTTCCGTTTACCGTGAGCTCGCCTGAGCCGTTGTTTAGGTTGAGCCACCCCACTTCAAGCGCTCGAGTAAAGGTCTCAGTGTCTAGACGATGTTGCTGAGCCGGGATGGAAGGCTTCGCAAGGTAAGCGAGCGGATTTTTTAGAGTCGGCTCGTAGTAGTCGTTCGAACCGTTAACGAAAACGCCGGGAATTCTAATCAGGGGAGCGAGGCATTCGAGAGCGGGCCTTATTGCATCGCGGTGACCTAAGTTGTCACCGGTATCCACAACCAAATCAACCTTGAGTTCAGCGAGTTTTGAAATCCAGCTTTGCTTGCGTTTTTGCCACGGAGCGAGGTGAATGTCGCTAACGTGCAAAACGCGAATCGGTTTTGCACCATTTGGCAAGATGGCCACGGAGTCGTATTTGACGGTAAAGAGGTTGCGCTCTATCAAGGTGGCCCAGAGAAAAACCAAGGCACCGACTCCGAGCAGAACCCAAAGCCATAGCATTTACGGGCCGGAGCTGATAATCAGCAAGATCGCGGTGTCGGTGGCTGTCATGCTGCCGACCGCGGGCGAGGTTCCGATAACGTTTCCGCGAGGAATCGTTGCCGAGTGCTGAAAGTATTGCCCCTGCGATGGTTGAGGTTGGCTCACCGCGGCGAATCCGAGAGCAGTCAGCGTTGCAGTGGCCGTGGCTGGTGTCTCCCCGACTACACCCGCGCTCGGAATTTTAACCTTGCCACCTTTGGACACGTAAATCTTCACCGTGGTTCCGGTAGGTATAACCTGGCCAGCAGCTGGTCGCGTGTATGCAACGACTCCGACAGGAAGGCCTGAGAGAACTGACTGAACCTGTATCGCGGTGTTCAAGCCGTTCACGCTCAGTTGCTGAGCCCCAGCGCTTGGCAACTGTGTTGAGATGTCTGGAACCGTGATCATCGTGGCGTCGATCATGGTCTGCGGAGGGTTGTCAAGCGCGGTGGTCTTGTAAAGAGTATTAGCCACCTTCATGATGCTTCGCCAGATGTCGTGGCGCACCGTGTTTCCGGCTTTTTTATTTAGCAAAATCTTGCCGAGTGTCACGCTACCCGAAACGTTACCCACCCAGGTCGCTGTTCCTACTGCGCTCGAAAACCCCGTCATCCAGGTGTGCACTCCGGAGTCTGTGGTTCCGGTCTTACCAGCCAACATTGTTCCGTCGCCAGTGTTTGACGCCCCACCGGTACCGCCAGACATAACGGCCTTCATTGCATAGGTCATTCCGGCAGCAACTTCTGGGGTTACCGCTTCGGTGCAGTTAGGTTGCGGCACGGTCAGCTGTTCGTTGGTTTCGCGCACTACAACCTTGTCGATT
>CAIJJH010000141.1 GCA_903820955.1 uncultured Micrococcales bacterium | reverse complement strand
CACACGTTTACTTGGACACCGTTATCTTGGTCGGTAGCATCGGTAACCAGTTCGGTGACAATAAGTGGTTCTTTGCGGCCGGGGCTTCTTTGGCGAGTGTGGTTTGGTTCACTACCGCGGGCTTTGGGGCTAAAGCGGCTTCGCGGCTGATGTCAAAACCGGTGTTCTGGCGGGTTCTCGACATCGTCATTGCCTGCGTCATGTTCGGCGTTGCTTTGACTTTGGCGACCTATAAGTTTTCTTAGCCTCGTAAACACCAGTACGGCAGCCGTGGTCGTGATCAGACCGCAAATTAGAACGGTGGCGCGAATGCCTATTGCACCCGCAGCCCAACCGATTATCGGTGAACCGAGGGGCGTGCCACCCATGAAAATCATCAGGTAGATTCCCATCACGCGCCCACGAAGATGAGCAGGTGTTGTGGTTTGCACGTAAGAGTTGGCGAAGATGAATGTGGTTAGTGCTACCGCTCCGGCAAACGGCAGAATTACAAGATATTGCACATAGTTTTGCGCGAAGGACAGCGTGGCCACCAACAATCCAAAGAGCATCGCGCCGATCATTATTCGTTTAGGGACCCTGGCGTTCTCGATTCTTGTTCCGACCAGGGCGGCAGTTAGGGTTCCTAGCGCCAAGATGCTGCCGGCACCGCCAAACTCTGCGGGACCCAGGTGAAACTCTTTGCGGGCCATGAGCGCATTGAAAATCTGAAAGTTCAGGCCAAATGTTGCGCCAAAGAACACTGTGACCATGACCAGGCGAATCTGAAGGTTTTCGCGCACGAAAGTGACGCCGTCCTTGATGGTGGCCGCTCTGTCTGGTTTTTGGGTGATGTGTAGCTCGTCAGGCCGAATGCGGTTTAGAGCGATGATGATGAACACATAAGACAGCGAGTTGACCAGAAACGACCAGCCGGTGCCGAACAGCAGAATCAAATAGCCCGAGAGAGCAGGGCCCACCATTCGGCCTATGTTGAAGTTTGTTGCGTTCAGGCTCACGGCGTTGGCTATGTCGGCCTTGCCAACCAACTCTGAGTTGAACGACGTGCGAATCGGAGCGTCGATGGCGCTGAAAATGCCGAAGATCAGGGCAAGGGCATAGACGTGCCAGGTCTGAACATTTCTTGTAATTACAAGAACTCCTAGTAAGCCGGAGGTTAGACCGCCGCCGAGGGCAGTGAACATTAGTAGCTTGCGTTTGTTGAAGCGGTCGGCGAGGGCGCCTCCCCACATGCTCAAGAAGATGGTTGGCAAGAACTGCAGACCTGTAACTATGCCGAGATCGGCGGCGCTGTTGTTGGTGAGCTCGAGAACGAGCCAGTCTTGGGCCACTCGCTGGGCCCAGGTGCCGATGTTGCTCACCACGCTGGCCGGGTAGAGAATTCTGAAGTTGCGATGTTTGAACGATCGCAGGGCTCCAGAGTTACTCACCTGCCCAATCTATCTTTAGGCTTGGGTGAATGAACGCCTATCTGCTCTTCGCCACGATTTACTTCACGGCGGCGGCCACACCCGGCGTAGACACCATGTCGCTTTTGAGCCGAACCCTCACGGCTGGCTGGAAAGCTGCCGTGCCTTATTCGATCGGGATCACGCTCGCCAAGATGATCATGGTTGGGGTCTCATACTTCGGGCTTTCGGCACTCATGGCTGCTAGCCCGCAAATCTTCTTTGCGCTCAAGGTAGTCGGCGCAGCTGTTTTGCTCTGGCGGGCATACAAGTCTTGGAACGCGGGTGTGGCAGCCATCGCTAACACTCGTGACGGCTTTTGGCCGGGCCTTGGCACGGCATTCGTTATTGGTGCAAGCAACCCAACCGCCCTGATGTTCTACATGGCTGTCGTGCCACAAGTTAGCCGCGAAACCAGCGTCTTCGGCCTGGCCGGAATTGTGATTCTCGGTTTCGGCCTGGTCAGCGTCTTCTACATTGGGCTCGCCCAGCAGATTCGCGTTTGGATCAACCGCGGTGAAAATCAGCGACTGGTAAATCGAATCGTGGCGGGCATCTTCGTGACCCTCGCTGTCGTCGTCCTAGCGCGTTAGCAAGTATTCGTAAGACTCGTTGAGCAGTTCGGTGACGAGCTGGAGGTCGGCCTTTTCGAGATCGACCAAGACGGCGGGGTAGTTGGCGAAGTGCGGGGAGACGAAGCATGGGCCTGGCACGGTTTGCACCCAGGCATCGCGAATCATGACATCGGGCAGGTGAACGGCCATGACCTCGCCCTTTGGCGCTTGGTCGCCGAGAGCTTTTAGGTCGCGTTGGCTTAGCGGGCGTTCCCACGCGATGGCCTTCTTGTTCACGCACCACTCGCGGCGATCGCCGGCAACCAGGACGCAGGTGCGAAAGGTGGCGATAATGCCCTCGACCTCTGACCAAGACACCATTACTTTGCCTCCGGCCCGTCTGGGAGCTTGCGCATGCCGGTTAGCGGGCTGAAGACCACGAACACGGACGAGAAGATTGAGCCGATTGCGCCAACCCAGAGCGCAGACTGCACGCCGTAGCTGCTGGCGATTGCCCCACCCAGGAGTCCGCCGATCGGCATTACACCCCAGACGAAGAAGCGGATCGACGCGTTCATGCGTCCGAGAAGTTCTGGCGGGCAAAGGCGCTGACGGGCAGAGACCTGGGTGATGTTGTATGCCAGCACAGCAAAGCCGTTCAAGAAATCCATTAGTAGAAGAATCGGCAGGGTAAGTTCGTTGTGCATCGCGACCGAGATGGGCACCAGCAAGGTGATGCAACCGCCGAGGATGGCCGAAAGGCTAATCAGGGTTCCTTCGCCAATCCACTTGATCAGTTTCGTGGTCGAAATCGCGCCCAGCAGGCTTCCGATTGCGGCAGAGGTGCCGAACAGACCGAAGGCGCCCGCGCCAAAGTTTAGGTATTGGCTGCCCAGAAACACGAGGGCGAAGATCGAAAACATCAAACTGCTGAATAGGTTGTTCACCGAGGTAGTCAGAGAGATTCGTCTAATCAGCGGGTGTCGAACTACAAATCGGAGCCCTTCGCGAATCTCGACGTGAAGCGGTTTGCGGTCGGCCTTAGGCTTCGGAGTCTCGGTGTCTTTGATCATTCCGAGCGTCAGCGCCGAAACCAGGTAGCTCAGCGAATCGATGACCAGCAGAGTCGGGGCCTTAAAGAGGTCGATCAGGAAACCGACGATTCCCGGGCCGGCGATGCCCGCGGTTTGATTAGTGGTCTCGAGTGCTGAGTTGCCGGCGGCAATCT
>CAIJJH010000140.1 GCA_903820955.1 uncultured Micrococcales bacterium | reverse complement strand
TGACCGAGCTCTAGCCGAACTCGCGGCTCCCTAGCGCGAGGCAATAGAAACCGCAATCACCAGGGTGCGTCTGGTTGCCGAGGCAAACATGCCAAAAGATACTTCGGTGACACTTGGCGCAGGGGCGATGGTGCAACAGCGCTGGTCGCCCGTTGATTCGGTCGGACTTTACGTGCCAGGCGGCAAAGCGGTTTACCCCTCAAGTGTCATCATGAACGTTGTTCCGGCGCAGGTCGCGGGCGTCAAGCGCCTCGCGGTGGTCACTCCGGGTCAAAAGGCCTTCGCTGGCCGCCCACACCCAACCGTCTTGGCAACGGCAGCGTTGCTTGGCGTCACAGAGGTTTACGCGATTGGTGGGCCGGCCGCGATCGCGGCCCTGGCCTACGGAGTGGACTCAATTGGCCTGGAACCCGTCGTGCTGGTGACCGGACCAGGAAACAACTTGGTCACCGCTGCCAAACGAGCACTTCGCGGCGTGATCGGAATCGACTCGGAGGCGGGAGCCACCGAAATCATGGTTCTTGCCGATGCCGGTGCTAATCCAAAGTTCGTCGCAGCCGATCTAATCAGTCAGGCCGAACACGATGAGTCGGCAGCCAGCATTCTGGTGACCGATTCCGAAGAACTCTTGGAGAGCGTCGCCGAGGAGCTTTCTCAATTGCTCCCACACGCTCACCACCGGGCACGCATAGAGACAGCGCTCGATGGGCAACAGTCGGCTCTTGTCTTGGTCGATGACCTTGTTCAGGCAACCCTTGTTGCAAACGCCTACGCGAGTGAGCACCTGGAAATTCAGGTCGAAGACCCGAAAGCGCTGGCCGCCGAAATCAGCAATGCCGGTGCGATTTTCCTTGGTCCTTTTGCTCCGGTCAGCCTCGGTGACTACATGGCCGGTTCGAATCACGTCTTGCCGACGTCCCAGCAGGCTAAATTTGGCTCCGGACTGGGCGTCCACAGCTTTCTAAGGGCCGTTCAGGTGATCGATTATTCCGAGCCAGCCCTCGCCGAAATCGCCGAGCAAATCAGGCTATTCGCCGATGAAGAAGGCTTGCCCTCGCACGGTGACGCGGTGCAAATTAGGGTCGCGACACGCCGACACGCCGAATAAATGGCAAATTTGCAATAAAACCCCCTAAACCACAAGATATAGGGACTACATAACAAAAAAAGCCCACATGTAGGGTAATTTTGTTGTGTAGTCGCGAGCGAAAGGGGTCCAAAATGCACTGTCCATTCTGTAAACACCCTGACTCTCGCGTGACCGATTCGAGAACCTCCGACGACGGATCATCGATCCGAAGAAGGCGCCAGTGCCCCGAATGCGGCATGCGTTTCAGCACCGCTGAGACCGCATCGCTCACCGTGGTAAAGCGAAGTGGAGTTATCGAGCCATTTAGCCGAAGCAAAATCGTAAATGGTGTGCGAAAGGCCTGCCAGGGCAGACCGGTTGAAGAAGCCGATCTAGCGCTGCTTGCCCAGACCGTGGAAAACACGGTCCGCGCCACTGGAGCGTCGCAGATTGAGGCAAACGAAATCGGTTTAGCAATACTAGAACCGCTTCGAAAGCTTGACGAAGTCGCATTCATGCGATTCGCCAGCGTCTACCAGGGTTGGGAATCCCTGGATGACTTCGAGGCGGCAATTAATGTCTTGAGAGCAAGCAACGAAGCAACAGCAAATCTTTAGAAAGTAACCAAGAAAGGCAACAAAAATGACCGATACGTCAACGTTTACCCAGCACAACACCGGAAACGGCGCTGGGCTAACCATCGATCGCATCTACACGACCCCTGGCGTGCACCCCTATGACCTAGTCAACTGGGATCACCGTGACGTAGTTCAGACCAACTGGAAGACGGGCGAGGTCATTTTCGAGCAGCGCGGTGTCGAGTTCCCAGAGTTCTGGAGCATCAATGCCTCGACCATCGTCACCACCAAGTACTTCCGTGGCGCCGTTGGCACCTCTGAGCGCGAGTCAAGCCTCCGCCAGCTAATCGACCGGGTTGCCCTCACCTACACCCAGGCCGGCCGCGACCACGGTTACTTCGCGACCGAAGAAGATGCCACCATCTTCGAGCACGAGCTCACCCACATGCTGCTCAACCAGGTATTCGCGTTCAACTCGCCAGTCTGGTTCAACGTCGGAACCAAGAGCCCGCAGCAGGTATCTGCCTGCTTTATCCTCTCGGTCGATGACTCGATGGACTCGATTCTCAACTGGTACCGCGAAGAAGGGCTGATCTTCAAGGGCGGTTCGGGCGCGGGTCTGAACCTCTCACGCATTCGTTCATCGAAAGAACTTCTGAAGAACTCGGGCGGCTCGGCTTCTGGCCCAGTTTCGTTCATGCGCGGTGCAGACGCCTCGGCCGGAACCATCAAGTCTGGTGGCGCAACCCGTCGCGCAGCCAAGATGGTTGTGCTCGACATCGATCACCCAGACATCGAAGAATTCATTGAGACCAAGGCCAGCGAAGAGAAGAAGATTCGTGTTCTTCGCGACGCCGGTTTCGACATGGAGCTCGGTGGCAAGGACATCAACTCGGTTCAGTACCAGAACGCCAACAACTCGGTTCGTGTGAACAAGGAGTTCATGGAGGCTTACGAGAACGGTGGCAAGTTCGGTCTTCGCGCCCGTACCACCGGTGAAGTCATCGAAGAAGTCGACGCCCGTGAACTGTTCCGCAAGGTTTCTGTAGCGGCCTGGGAATGTGCCGACCCCGGCATCCAGTACGACGACATCATCAACGACTGGCACACCTCACCTGAGGCCGGACGCATCACCGGTTCGAACCCTTGCTCGGAATACATGCACCTCGACAACTCGTCGTGCAACCTTGCCAGCTTGAACCTACTCAAGTTCCTGAACCCAGACGGCTCGTTCGACTCCGAGAAGTTCTCGCGTGCCAACGAACTCATTTTCACCGCGATGGACATTTCGATCTGCTTCGCCGACTTCCCAACCGAGAAGATTGGCGAGACCACTCGCAACTTCCGCCAACTGGGCATCGGCTACGCAAACCTCGGTGCGCTACTAATGGCAATCGGTGTTCCTTACGACAGCCGCGAAGGTTTCGCTCTGGCCGGAAGCATCACCTCGCTGATGACCGCCGCTTCATACCGTCGCTCGGCAGAACTAGCCGGAGTCGTTGGCCCTTACAACGGCTACGCAGCTAACAAGGCCGGTCACGACCGAGTCATGGCAATGCACGAGGCAGCCAACGCGGTAGTTGTTCCGGTTAGCCAGATTGACGCCGAAGTCCACGAGGCAGCAACTCGCGAGTGGGCGATGAACACCGAGATTGGTTCACGCAACGGCTGGCGTAACTCGCAGGCTTCGTTGCTTGCACCGACCGGAACCATCGGCTTCATGATGGA
>CAIJJH010000139.1 GCA_903820955.1 uncultured Micrococcales bacterium | reverse complement strand
CGCCAACAGCGTTTAGAACCACTTACGATAACGATTAAGCGACATTTCTGTGAACTTAAAGTCAGGGTTTCGACATTTTCTATTCAACTTGAGTCGAAAACAAGCCCGGTAATTCCTTGTAAAACCGCGTGAACTAGGCATTTCCACCAGTTTTCGAGCCGGGCGCAGAAAGAATCAGACCATTGATCGACTCGCAACCAGATTGGGGCCAAAACTACTTTTATTGGACTTGAATTTCGCGGTTAGTTGTTTGGTAATGTTCATCTCAAGTGAACAACACTGATGAAACGGAGATTTCAGAATGAGCAAAAACACAAGTCGACGCGCTCTCATCGTCGGAGTGACCGGCATCTCGGGCCAGGTAATCGCGAAGCAGCTTCTCAAAGATGGTTGGGACGTCTACGGGCTATCGCGCCGAATCGAAGGACTGCCCGCGGGAGTGCACCACATAAAGGCCGACCTTTTGAACGCTGACGAAGTCAAGTCTTCTCTCGCTGGATTGAAGCCGGAGATCGTCTTCATGACCGCCTGGATCAAAAAGGACTCTGAGGCAGAGAACATCGAAGTCAACGGTGCAACGATTCGAAACCTCCTCGCCGCCCTCGAACCAGATGGTGGAGTCCGTCACGTTGCACTTCAGACCGGGCTCAAGCATTACCTTGGCCCATTCGACAACTACGCCAATGCGGTAATGGCCGAGACGCCATTCCACGAAGACGAGCCTCGTCTCGACGTACCAAACTTCTATTACACCCAAGAGGACGAGCTATTCTCGGCAGCTAAGCGACAGGGCTTCACCTGGAGCGTGCACCGTTCGCACACCATCTTTGGTTTTGCGGTAGACAACGCAATGAACATGGTGCTAACTCTCTCGGTCTACGCCGAAATCCAGAAAGCCCTCGGAAGACCTTTCATCTTCCCTGGCTCGACACAGGCATGGAATGGCGTTGTGGATGTCACGGACGCCGATCTCCTCGGAGAACAACTGGTTTGGGCCTCGACGAACAAAGCCGGTGAAAACCAGGCCTTCAACATTGCCAACGGAGACACGTTCCGCTGGCGCTGGCTATGGCCTCAAATTGCGCAGCATTTCGGCGTGGCTTTTGAGGGGCCGAAGGCCGAGCACTTCCAGCCGCTCGAAGAGCAGATGAAGGACGCTGCCGGTGTTTGGGAAGAAATTGCGCACAAGCACGGTCTCGCCGTCAGTGATGTGACCAAGTTGGCATCATGGTGGCACAGCGACAGCGACCTTGGTCGCCAAATTGAGTGCTTCACAGATATGACAAAGTCTCGCGAGGCAGGTTTCTTGAACTTCCGTTCAAGCCCTAAGAGTTTCTTCGCAAACGTTCAGGCCTACCGAGACGCAAACATTCTGCCCAAGGGTTAGTGGCATTGAGATAAAAAAGCGGGGCTGCCAATTCGGCAGCCCCGCTTTTCTCTTGACTTCTAGAGTGTTGCGTTGAATTCGATGTGCGCCTTGATGTTCTCCATCGGTCGTTGAGCTGCCTCCACCGCGCCAAGCGCCTGGTCTACAGTGAACCGAGCGGTTACCAAGGGTGACAAGTCGATGTTTTTGTTCGACATAAAGCGAATGGTTTCTTCCCAAACTCCAGGCGAACCAATGGATCCGGTGATGGTCAACTCTTTCGACTGAATTAGCCCTAGTTGAGCCGGTGCCGACTTACCAACGTCAATTCCGATGTAGGCAACTCTGGCCTTAAAGCCGGCTAGTTCGAGTGCGGTTGCCATTACATCTGGCCTACCCGTTGCTTCGACAACCACGTTCGCGCCACGACCATCGGTGTCCTTGTGTAGAACATCTTTGATCTCGTCAGGTGAGCAGACAATGTCGGCGCCTAGTTCGCGAGCCGCCTTCTGTCTGAAATCAACTGGTTCGACAACGATCGTGCGGGCTCCGAGTGCCTTCGAGGCGGCAGTCACAGCCAATCCGATAGGGCCGGCACCCAAAACAACCAATGTGTCGCTCGCGTTCACGTTTCCAGCGCGCATCAGCGCGTAGTAGGCAACACTGAAGGGCTCGACTAGCGCTCCGTTATTCCACGAAATGTTGTTTGGGATCTTGTGCAGCCAAGAGTCTTTGGTGATGAAGAACTCGGCGGCAGCTCCGCTGATCGAAAAGCCGAAGTGTTCTTCGCCGATGACGCAATCGCCAACCACGTGGTCGCCCTTTTTGAAACTGGTGACCTTAGAGCCAACACGCATCACTTCGCCTGACCATTCGTGGCCCGGAATAATCGGGTAGCTAAATGGAATTATGTATCGCCCTTCGAGCAGCTCAATATCCGAGTGGCAGACACCAACGGCTCGTGACGCGATTAGAACTTCGTCATCACCGATTTCGGGGATTTCAAGTTCGCTTATTTGCGCAACGCCTTCCGATGCGAATTCGAGAGCTTTCATGATTAGTAACCCCTTACTAGGACTTTGGTTTCGATACCCGTTGGTGAAACAAGTTCTTCGAATCCCTTGCCGACGATATCGTCCATGGCAATTTGGGAACTAACGACCTTTTCAACCGGTAACCCGCGTCGGCCAATTAGTTCGATTATGCGAGGCCAGTCGGTAACCGGATAACACCAGGTGCCCGTGTAGGTAATCTCGCGCTCTGCGAGTTCCATCGGCTCTATCGACGCCGGCTTGGTGTGCAGGCCAGTCTGAACGACATAGCCGCCCGAGCGAACTGCCTTGATTGCGGTTTGCAGTGCCCGCTCGTTGCCCGAGCACTCGATTACCGCATCCACACCGATTCCGCCGGTTGCTTCCTTTAGGACAGCGATGACGTCGTCCGTGGTCGGGTCTAGCAGCGTCGCTACACCTAGCTCGTCGATTAGGCGTTTGCGGTTTGGGTTCAGCTCAGAAACGAAAACGCGCGCTCCTAGGTTTTCGGCGTAAAGGGTAGCTAAAGCACCGATAGGGCCGGCGCCAGTGATCAGGATCGTATCCCCAGGGCGAACGTTTCCGCGGTCAACGCCGTAGGCGGCAACGGCTGTTGGCTCGACTAACGCGCCAGCCACGTCTGAAACGGAGTCGTGCAACTTGAAGACGTTGGCGGCCGGAACAACGGCCTGTTCGGCGATGCCGCCCCACTCGCAACTTAGGCCGATGCAAGCCATCGATGTGCACAGGTGGTTGTCACCTCGGGCGCAGAAGTAGCAGAAACCGCAGGAAAGCAATGGCATAACCGAAACGCGGTCGCCAACCTTGACGTTGGTGACGCCTTTGCCAAGCTCCAACACCTCTGCCGAGAATTCATGACCGAGAATTTGGGGAAGAATTGAGCCGTTTAACTTATGAGGCTTTGAGGGAATAACAATTGGACCCATTGCGTACTCGTGCACGTCGGTACCGCAGATTCCGCACCAGAAGGGCTTGAGCCTGACCTCGCCTGGGCCAACGCTTTGCGGCTCGGCTACGTCCTCGACACGAATGTCCTTGGCTCCGTAAAAAATTGCTGCCTTCATTTTTGCTCCTTATTTCTTGTTTACTATTTCAAATCGTTGGATCGAATAAGACTTTGCCCTGAATCTTGCCACTACTGAGAAGATCTAACTGGTGGGCAATTTCTGCTAGCGGGTAAACGCCTTCGATCAGCTCAGCCGCCAATGTGCTTGCCGACAATATCTCTAGTGAAACAGCTAGGTCTTCACCACAAACGTGGGCAAGCGTGGTGCGAATATCGATCTCGTTCATTACAAGCTTGTGCACGTCTATTTCTTGAGCAGTTGTAGGCAGACCTACCTGAAGAATTGTTCCGCCGCGCTTCACCATTTCGATAGCGAACTGCAGTTGGCCGGGTGCTCCGCTTGCTTCGATGATTACATCGATTCCGCCTGCGCCAAATAGCTCCTTGATTTCTTGTGTCGCATTTGGACCAACCGCTACGGTGCGATCGGCCCCGAGGCGAGCAGCACGATCGAGCCGACTTCCTGCAAAATCTAGGACGACAACTTCGGCATCAAAGAGGTGCTTTAGACCGACGAGGACGAATGTGCCGATTGCACCAGATCCAATCAGGAGGACCTTGTCGCCACTGCGCACATTTGAACGGCGAGCTGCGTGGAGTCCGACAGCGAGCGGTTGTGATATCCCTGCGGCATCCAGTGACAGCCCCGCGGGAAGCCTAACCAGGGTGCTTGTGGGCACGGCCACATATTCTGCGAGCCCGCCATCACGGTTCAACCCCAGGGTTACGTAGTTGGCACAGAGGTTTGTTCGGCCCTCCTGGCAACGCGTGCATTTGCCGCAGCTAATTCCGGCTCCAGAGGCTACGAGGTCGCCCGACTTAAAGTCGCTCGAGTCGCCAACGTCGCCCACGATTTCACCAATAAATTCGTGCCCGAGCACCATCGGGCCTTGGTGTCCGCTGTTCGGGTGTTGGTTGGCGATTGGGAAAATCTTTGGCCCGGACTTAAATTCGGAAGCGTCTGTGCCGCAGATCCCCGAACGTAAAATCCTAAGCAGAACTTCACCCGATGACGGAGTTGGTATAGCCATTTTATCAACACGGACGTCACCACTTCCGTGAAAAACCGCGGCAATCATCTGGGTATTCATGGTGATTAGTGCCCGCCGCGACCCGCAACGGTGTTCAGGTGCGATTGAGAATCACGCTCTAGCGGGAGTGGGCCACCGACAGAGTAGTAACGCTGACCGGCGACAAGGAGGTCTTCGGCAGGGAACTTGGTGATGACCTGGCAGCCGGTAGCTGTGACAACCAATTCCTCTTCGATTCGGGCTGCTCCCCATCCATCGGCCGAAGGCCAGTAGGTTTCGAGAGCGAAAACCATACCTTCCTTGAGAACCTCTGGGTGATCGAACGAAACTAGGCGAGAGAAAATCGGCTTTTCCCAAATCGACAAACCAACGCCGTGCCCATACTGCAGAGCGAAGGCGGCTTCTTCATCTGGGAAACCGAACTCTTCTGCCTTTGGCCAAACAGCAACGATGTCGGCGGTGGTTGCACCTGGGCGAACCAAGGCGATTGCTCGATCCATATATTCACGGGCACGCTTGTAGGCATCGTGCTGGGCACTGCTTGCTGAGCCAACCGCAAAGGTGCGGTAGTAGCAGGTTCGGTAACCCTGGTAACTGTGCAGGATGTCGAAGAAGGCCGGGTCGCCCGGGCGAATCAGGCGGTCAGAGTAAACGTGAGGGTGAGGCGAGCAGCGTTCACCAGAGATCGCGTTGACACCTTCGACGTATTCTGAGCCGAGGTCGTAGAGAACCTTTGAAACTAGGCCAACGGCCTCGTTTTCTCTAACGCCAGGACGAAGGAACTCGTAGAGCTTCTCGTAGGCGGCATCAACCATCGAAGCCGCTTGAGTCAAGAGTCCGATTTCTTCACCGGTCTTGATTGCGCGTGCGTTTAGGAACACCTGCTGGCCGTCGACGACGGTGATCCCGGCACGTTGCAGTGCGAACAGAATCGGCAACTCAACAATGTCGATGCCGAGAGGTTCATTTAGCAAACCAAACTTTTCGAGCTCTCGCTTGATCTTGGCGGCGACTTCGTCGGCTATACCAGCGTCCGGGTTGAAAGCTCCGCGAAGTGTCGAAATGCCTGCTCGCGCACCGGACTCGGCGCGAGGACGGACGGCTCCGTGATGTGGTGCATGCGGGTCTGCGTCGGCCTCGGCTGTTGTGGTGTCTAGCCAAGGGTTGTAAAGCTTGTGGTGCTTCGCGGCCGAACCGAAGTCCCAAACTATCGGGTCTGAATTGCGAGTGACCAGCGCGAAGCGAATCGCCTTGTCGATGGCCCAGGTGCCGATGTGAGTCGATGACATGTATCGAATGTTGGCGAAGTCGAAGGCGAGGAGGGCACCGACATCTGACTTAGCCAACTCAGCCTTCAGTTTGGCGAGACGCTCGGAGCGCAGCTTGTCAAAATCTAATCGCTGTTCCCAGTCGACCTGGTTGGTGCCGAAAGTTGCGGTTGTCATTTTGTACCTTTCCTTATGAACTCACCCGGCTAAACCAGGATCATTCCTCCGTCGATTGCCATCGTCTGTCCGGTTATGTAGTCCGAATCGCTACTAGCCAGAAATAGTGCGGTTGGTGCGATGTCTTCGGGCTCCGCAGGTCGCCCCAACAGGATTCCGGCAGACATCGAATCAAACCCCTTGTCACCCTCGCCAATTTCTTCCAGGTCCTTGTCAAGCGTCTTCCAAAGCGGTGTCGATACAACTCCAGGCGAAAAGGCGTTGACGGTAATTTTATATTCCGAGAGAGCTCTGGCCGCTGCTTGGGTGAGTGAAATCACAGAAGCCTTGGACGCGCTGTATGGCGCAAAACTTGGGAAGCCGGTGCGGCCAGCAATCGAAGCTGTGTTTACGACCTTGCCTGGCGTGCCTTGACTTATGAACTGCTTGGCCGCCTCTTGGGTTCCGACCAGAACGCCCCAGACATTCACTTTCATGATCGCGTCGAAGTTCTCTTCGGTCACGTCAAGAAACTTCATTGGCTTATTAAACCCAGCGTTGTTGAAATAGCAGTCGAGTTTTCCATAGGTGGCGACGGCAAGTGCAATACCTGCGGCTACCGAATCGCGATCGACCACGTCGACTCGCGCAGCAATCGCCTGGCCACCTGCTTTTTGGATCAGCTCTGCCTGCTCGGCTGCGGCGTCTAGGTTTAGGTCTGCGATAACGACGTTTGCGCCCTCTTTCGCGAGGGCCATGGCGATTCCGGCACCGATGCCCGATGCGCCACCGGTGACAACCACCGTGCGACCAGCCATTCTCGCTTCCACCATGTCCTCCTAGACACGTCCGCGCTCATTTCGAGCCAACCTTTGAGTGTTTAGTCTAGATGAACATTTTCTAGGGAATCAACAAATGGGTTTCGCCGAAGTCTTTGATCCTCAGCGGTATTTGCCTTCAATGTCCAAGTGTTTACTGCCCATCAGGGGTTCCAGTCAAAATTTTGCGAACTAAACGTTTTCAAACTGTTATGGAGCACGACTCTGAACATTGAGCCAATACTGTTGACTGAGAGTGAAAACTAGGTTGGAAGGTCGAATTCAAATGTCATTCAAAGTCCAAGGTGTCCACCACATCGGCATCACAGTGCGCGACATGAAACGCTCATTCGAGTGGTACTCGAAAATGTTCGACCTAAAGCCTGGGCCGGTCAATCATGGGCAAGGGCAAGAACTCTCAGACGCGGTTCAAGTCGAAGGCGCGGAACTTTCTTTCTCAATGATCGAGATCGGCGGAACCCGCATTGAATTTCTCGAATATCACAACCCGCGCGGTAAAGATTTCGACCTAAAAAATGGGGACGTTGGCGCCACCCACATCTGCATTCAGATTGACGACATGGATTCTGCCTATGAAACTTTGCTCGCTCGCGGAGCCGTTTTCAACGCGCCGCCAGTTACCCTGACCGAAGGCGAACTGGCGGGATCGCGCTGGGCCTACCTACGCGACCCCGACGGCATCCAGCTTGAAATCTGGGATTCCCCTTCGATCTAGCTGTTCTCTTTGAGGGTATATTTAGGAGCTGGGGCTTAGCTCAACGTCTGGAGTACTGCAGTGAATAAGAAGCAATGGCGAATTCTGTTCGCATTTTTGGTTGTCGCGTTACTAACCGTCTTCGGCGGGCTAGCTCTCGTGAACTACAAGCCAGGCCCATCAGATCAGGTGAAGGCGACCGGGGCTGAGGTAAAGGCCGTTTACGACCTCGACATTCAGTTGATGGCGTCCGCTCGCTACGCTGTCAACAACGGCAATAGCACGCAGGTGCGAACCTTCGGAAACGAACTCAATGACTTTGCCCAGATCCAAAAGCAGAGACTGCACAACTGGTTCACCAAAAATAACTTGAAGCTTGACGAGCTAACCTCTGCACCAGAGCTAACCCTCGGTCGCGGTTACATTCAACAGATGAGCAATAAGAAGCTGAATGTCTTCGACGATTTCTTCAAGAAATACTTGGACGACCTATCAGCTCGCCTGGCGACAATCGACACGAAGGTTCATTTCGTCGACAAGCAAGCGGCCAAGGAATTCACCGAGGTCAAGGGCGAGGTCACCGGCGTTCGACGCCTAATCGGCTAAGTACATAGCTCAAGCTCTACAAGAGGGCGGGATTGCACTTCTTTCACGAAGTCGGTCTCGCCCTTTTGCCATTCGCTGGAGCCAACGAACTGAACGTTTACAGCTCTTCCCAGATAACCCTCAACGCGCTCGGCAGCCTTTGACGCTTCGATGCGATTCATGTAACCAACCAAGAGTAGGTCTACCTCGTGAAGGTCGGGCCCGAGTTCGTGCCTCAGGTGGGCGGCGTATGGCCCGTAGATAAATGCGCGCTCAAGCCCGTCCACCGAATACAGCGCCGAGGGGAGCACGGCTAGCGGGCCATATGAGTAGGAGACGATTTGCTTGATCGCGTCGTGGAGCAGGTGCTTAGAGTTCACTTGAATCAGTCGGGCTCGGCCAAAGGTCTTTTGGGTGACAAGTCTGGCGTCAAGCAAACGGTCTACTTCGCGCATCGCGGTTGGCACGCTGACTTTGGCAAACCTGGCCAGATCGCTGATCGAATAGCCGTCAGACGGGTTCATGAAAAGCTGCGCCAAAATCAGCCCTTGAGCGTCGCTCTTGAGCAGTGGCGATAAGGCAGCCGGAGATGGTTTCACAATTTGAAAGATAACTTACATTTATTGAAATAACAAATAGTTTTCAATTTCGGACTCGTGGATACGATTTAGACAGGCTCCGGAGTAGCAGCCAAAACCCCTAAAAACTAAGGATGCGTTTTGTCTAAGCCAATCGTTTTGATCGCAGAAGAACTTTCTCCTGCAACCGTTGATGCCCTAGGTCCCGATTTCGATGTGATCAATGTCGACGGCACCGACCGCCCGGCGCTACTCAAGGCCCTGGCAACCGCAGACGCCATTCTCGTTCGCTCGGCCACCCAGGTCGATGCCGAGGCCATCGCAGCCGCTCCAAAACTCAAGGTCGTTGCCCGCGCGGGTGTTGGCCTCGACAACGTGGACATCAAGGCGGCCACCGCGGCCGGCGTCATGGTGGTCAACGCCCCAACCTCAAACGTGATATCGGCGGCCGAACTGGCCATCGGTCTAATTTTCTCGACCGCCCGCTTCATTCCAGAGGCGAACGAGTCGCTCAAGGCTGGCGCATGGAAGCGCTCACAGTTCACCGGCGTCGAGCTGTATGAGAAGACCATCGGCATCATCGGACTCGGCCGAATCGGTGCATTGGTTGCCGAGCGCCTAGCCGGCTTTGGCACCAAGCTGATCGGTTACGACCCATACGTCACACCGGCTCGCGCCGAACAGATCGGCGTTGAGCTAGCCACCCTTGACGAAGTCATGGAGCGCTCCGACTTCATCACCATTCACATTCCCAAGACGCCTGAGACCACCGGAATGATCTCGACCGAGCAGTTCGCCAAGGCGAAGCCGAACCTTCGCATCGTCAACGCTTCGCGCGGTGGAATCATCGACGAAGCCGCTCTATACGAGGCGCTCAAGACCAAGCGCATCGCCGGTGCCGGCTTGGATGTCTTTGTGCAGGAGCCACCTAAGGAAAGCCCGCTGCTGACCCTAGACAACATCGTGGTCACCCCGCACCTCGGTGCTTCGACAGATGAGGCTCAAGAAAAGGCTGGTGTCTCAGTGGCAAAGTCGGTTCGCCTTGCTCTGGCTGGAGACCTCGTGCCAGACGCTGTGAATGTCGCCGGTGGCAACATCGATGCTTCGGTCAAGCCAGGCATCTCGCTGATGGAAAACATGGGTCAGGTGCTCTTCGGTATCTCGGGTGGCAACGTCACCGCCATCGAGGTCGAAGTCCACGGTGAGATCGCCGTCCACGACGTCTCGGTGCTAAAGCTTGCCGGCCTGAAGGGCTTTTATCAGAACCAGGTCACCGACCAGGTTTCCTATGTGAACGCTCCGCTACTCGCCGAACAGCGCGGGGTGGATGTTCGACTTACTCAGGACACCAAGAGCGACGAATACCGAAACGTCACCAGCATCAAGGCGATTCATTCGGATGGCACAATCGCTTCGGTTTCGGGCACCGTGATTGGCCCGAAGCTTCACCAGAAGATCGTGGCAGTCAACGGTTACGAGGTCGAGTTGGCCATGGCCGAAAACCTCGTGCTGATGGTTTACACCGACCGTCCCGGCATCGTTGCCATCTACGGCAAGGCGTTTGCAGAGGCAAAGATTAACATCGCGGCAATGCAGATTGCCCGTCAGCAAAAAGGTGGCAAGGCGCTTTCGGTTATTACCGTGGATTCACCGGTTGCCCCAGAGGTTTTGGAGCAGGTGCGGGTGGCTATCGAGGCCGACGTCATGAAGGCCATTAGCGTAACTATCGCTTAGTCGACTATTACTTCGCGGCCGGAGTTGATCCAGCCCATGGTTCCGCCGGCAACCGAAACCGAGTCGATTCCGTTGTCTTCGAGAATGTCTGCGCCTTGTAGCGAGCGAGCTCCCGAACGGCAGATCACGAATACGCGGGTTGCGTCGTCGACCTCGCCGACACGCTCCTGAAGCTGGCCCAGCGGGATCAACTTGGCCCCTGGCACGTGACCTTCGTCCCATTCACTCTGCTCACGAACGTCTAAAACATAGAAACCGCGCTTGATTGCGTCTTCTAATTCGTCAAGGGTTACTTCGGTAGCCATGGGGTCCTCTCGGGTTTCTTCAAGTGTAATTGCATCATGGACGCAAAATACTGGGACTCAAAATACGAGACCGAAGACTACGTCTACACCAAGCTCGTGAACCGGTTCGTCAAAGAGTATTGCGAACCACTAACCCCCGGAACCGCCATGGACGTTGCCGGCGGCGAGGGCAGGAACACCGTCTGGTTAGCCCAGCAGGGCTGGAGAGTGGAGAACATCGACTTCTCGCAGAAGGCCCTCGACAAGTGCCTCAGCTTTGCCGAAGAAGAAGGCGTCGCCGGATTCGTCGACACCAACTGCTCCTCAGCCCTCGACTTTGAACCGAACGAAACCCCGGTCGACCTCGCGGTTATCGCCTACCTTCAGATCAACCAAGCCGACCTCAAGACCGCAATCAAACGGGTAGCCAGCCACATAAAGCCCGGCGGTCACCTGATGGGTGTTTGGCACTCGCGAGACAACCTCGAGCAGTCTTTTGGCGGGCCTCGCGACCCTGAGGTTTTGCCAAATCCCGAGCTCCTCGCAGAGTATTTGGCGGGGGAGGGTTTCGAAGTTCTCGACTGCCGAAACCGTGATGGCCAGATTCAAACCCGCGAAGGTTTGAAGCCGAGCGTCACCGCGGTTATGTTTGCCCGCAAACTCGGCTAGTTCTGCGACTAAAGTTGTGTTCAAGCACTGTTTGGGAGCACTATTTTGACGCGTGAATACAAGATCGCAGTAATTGGCGGAGACGGCATCGGGCCGGAGGTCACCGCAATCGCACTAGAGGCAATCAACCGCGTCACGGTTGGTTCGGGTGTCGAGTTCAAAACAACCGAGTTTGACCTCGGTGCCAAGCGCTACCTAGCCACAGGTGAGACTCTCACCGACGCCGATCTTGCCGCTCTAAAAGAGCACGACGCCATTCTTTTGGGTGCCATCGGCGATCCTCAGGTTCCCTCGGGCGTCCTCGAGCGCAACCTGCTGCTAAAACTTAGATTTACTTTTGACCACTACGTGAACCTGCGCCCGAGCAAGCTCTACGCGGGTGTCGAAAGCCCGCTGCGCGACGCCGGCAACATCGACTTCGTGGTCGTGCGCGAAGGCACCGAGGGCCCATACGTCGGCAACGGTGGAGCGATTCGCGTCGGCACCCCTCAGGAGGTCGCCAACGAGGTCAGCGTCAACACCGCCTTCGGCGTTGAGCGCCTAGTTCGCTACGCCTTCGAACTTGCGAGTAATCGCGACCGCAAGAAGCTCACTCTGGTCCACAAGCACAACGTCCTGGTTCACGCCGGTTGGCTTTGGCAGAACACCGTCAACCGCGTCGCCGAGGAGTTCCCTGGCATCAAGGTCGACTACCTGCACATCGACGCCGCCACCATCTTCATGGTCACCGACCCTGAGCGCTTCGACGTGATCGTCACCGACAACCTGTTCGGCGATATCCTTACCGACCTGGCCGCCGCCATCACCGGCGGTATCGGGCTTGCTGCCTCTGGCAACATCAACCCGGACGGCGAGTTCCCGAGCATGTTCGAACCGGTTCACGGCTCGGCCCCAGACATCGCTGGCAAAAATCTCGCCGACCCAACCGCAGCCATTCTTTCGGCGGCGATGCTTCTCGAGCACCTGAAGAACCCGGTAGCAGCGGCTCGCATCGAGCGCGCGGTGGCCGACGACCTAGCCAACCGCGGCGACGAAAAGCGCACGACCGACCAGGTTGCTCAGAGCATCTTCTCGAGACTATAAAGAGGACACCATGACCATTAGCTTCGAGCGGCACCTAAACCCAAATCCAACACCAGACGCCGAACGCGAAGAGATTCTTAAGGCGCCGGTGTTTGGTGCGAAGCTAACCGACCACCAGGTTCTCATTGTCTGGGAGAAAGACAAGGGCTGGCACAGCGCCCAAGTGATTCCTTACGGCCCGATCATGATGGACCCGAGCGCCGCGGTGCTTCACTACGGGCAAGAGATTTTTGAAGGCATCAAGGCCTACCGTCACCAGGACGGCTCGATCTGGACCTTCCGCCCGATGGAGAATGCCAAGCGCATGCAGAGGTCCGCCAAACGCTTGGCCCTGCCAGAACTCCCAACCGAACTGTTCCTCCAGTCGCTGAAAGAGCTAATCGCCGTCGACGGGGCCTGGGTTCCAGCCCCGGTTGACGAAAAGACCCTCTACTTTCGCCCGTTCGAGATTGCCGCCGAAAACTTCCTTGGCGTGAGAGCAGCTCACCGCGCCGAATACCGAGTCATCGCAAGCCCGGTCGGCCCTTACTTCACCGGCGGACTAAAGCCGGTAAAGATCTGGATCGCCCTCGACTCAGCTAGAGCCGGGCGCCACGGCACCGGTGAAGCCAAGACCGGCGGCAACTACGCAGCCAGCCTTCAGGCCCAAAACGAGGGTTACGAGCACGGCTGCTCACAGGTAATGTTCCTCGACGCCGAATCGGCCACCTACATCGAAGAACTAGGTGGCATGAACCTGTTCTTCGTCTACAAGGACGGCTCGGTGACCACCCCAGCTCTCGACGGAACCATCCTGCACGGCATCACCCGCTCATCGGTGATCCAGCTGATCAAAGACCGCGGGCTCAAGCTCGAAGAGCGCAAGATCACCCTCGAAGAGGTGCGCCAAGGCATGAACGCGGGCGACATCGTCGAAGTCTTCGCCTGCGGAACCGCAGCGGTAATCACCCCGGTTGGTCAGTTCCTCAGCAAAAACGAGACCCTCGGCCAAGAAAACTCCGAGCCAGGTCAGCTAACCGCAAGCCTTCGCGAAGAACTAACCGGTATCCAATACGGCACGGTCGAAGATCGCCACAACTGGCTGGTCAAGCTCAGCTAATGCGCGTCGTCAAGTTTGCTATCAATGGTGAGCCTCGCTGGGGCGTCCTAGACGGCCCAGAAATCGCCCTGTTCAAAGGTCACCCGGAGTTTTGCGACTACGAGACCACCGGCGAGCGAATCCCGCTCAAAGACGTCCACGTGCTACCCCCAACTCTGCCAACCACCAAGATCGTCTGCATCGGCAAAAACTATGCTGACCACGCTGCCGAAATGGGCGGCGACCTCCCAGCCGAGCCGCTGATCTTTCTGAAGCCGAGCACCTCGCTAATCGCCGACAGAGAAACCATCGTGCTGCCGAGCATCTCGAAGCGAGTCGACCACGAAGGCGAACTAGCCATCGTCATCGGCTCAATTGCCAAGAACGTCAAAGAAGAAGACGCCTACGACGTAATCATGGGCTTCACCATCGCCAACGACGTCACCGCTCGCGACCTCCAAGAATCAGACGGCCAGTGGACGCGCTCTAAAGGCTTCGACACCTTCTGCCCGGTCGGCCCGTGGATCGAAACTGAGTTTCGCCCAGACGGCCAACTGCTCGAAACCCGAGTCGACGGCGAAATCCGCCAGCACGCTTCAATCGACCTGATGATTCACAAGGTCGAGAAGATCGTCGCCCACGTTTCGCAGGCAATGACCCTGCTCCCGGGCGACTTAATCCTCACCGGAACTCCCGCTGGTATCGGCGAAATCGAGGCTGGACAAACGGTTGAGATCTCGATCGAGGGCATTGGAACACTAACCAACACAGTCGCCTAGGGGGAGACATGGGTCTATTCAGTGTCAACATGGCCAAGAGCGGTGTTTGCAAAACCATTGGGCCAAAGTGGCTGCGCCTTTCATTCGGCGGACGTAACCGCGCAAGAATCAGCACCGGTGGAGGTGGCGTGCGCGTCGGAACCCCAATCGGTCGCTAGAAGCGCCACGGTAATTAGTTACATAACTTTCTAGCCTTTACTTCGATTTTTTTTATAATTGGACTGAATTGAGTAGTCCGGACAAAGGGGATTCAGGATGAAAAACAAGGTAGCGATTGCAACTTTCTTGACCGTGTGCGCATTAATTGGGGCCTCAGGCATCTCAACGGCTAACGCAGTACTTCCGAGCCCATCCGCAACGCCCACCCCAACAAATACGCTTTATGCGCCTTATGGATACGACCCAGCCGACAGTTGCGCATCATATGATCTAGAAACCCATGAAATCGAGGCTTCGAACGTCGATGCGAAAGGCGCAATGAAGATAGCGTTCAATTCGATGCTCAGCACTTGCTACCAGGCGTACTTCTTGCGTTTGAATGGTTACCAACCCTACGAGCTT
>CAIJJH010000138.1 GCA_903820955.1 uncultured Micrococcales bacterium | reverse complement strand
TCTTTGCGAATCATCAGTGGTCGGCCGCGTCCCAGGTCTTGCCGATGCCAACGTGAACCTCGAGCGGCACGCGTAGCTCGACAACATTGGCCATCTCGTGAACCACCATTTCGCGCAGCTTCTCAAGTTCACCGCTGGCCACCTCGAAAACAAGTTCGTCGTGAACTTGGAGCAGCATGCGGCTCTTGAAGCCTCCATCGGCTATCTTCTGGCCGATTCGATTCATGGCAATTTTCATGATGTCGGCGGCGGTGCCCTGAATTGGCGCGTTGAGGGCGGCCCTTCTCGCGTTTTCTCTCAGCTGGAAGATCGGGCTTTTCAGGTCGTCAAACGGACGACGTCGGCCAAAGGTGGTTACCGTGTAGCCGTTTAGTTTCGCGTCTTCGACGACGGTTGCAAGGTAGCGCCGCACTCCCCCGAACCTGGCGAAGTAATCGTTCATGAGCTGCTTGGCTTCGCCGTTGCTCATTCGCAGTTGCTTGGCTAGGCCGTATTCGCTCAGTCCGTAGACGAGCCCATAGCTCATCGCCTTGACCTTCGATCGCATTGCGGTGGTGACCTCGCTCGGTTCAACTCCAAAGATCCGCGATCCGACAAAGCGGTGCAGGTCTTCGCCCGACTTGAAAGCCTCGATTAGCCCCTCGTCTTCTGACATGTGAGCCATGATGCGCATTTCGATCTGCGAGTAGTCTGCGCTCAACAACGTATCGAAACCGGCGCCCACGACGAAGGCATCGCGAATCTGCCGACCGCGCTCGGACTTGATTGGAATGTTTTGCAGGTTAGGACCTTCAGATGAAAGCCGGCCGGTGGACGTGCCGGTTTGAACATAGTTGGTGTGGATGCGTCCGTCCTTGCCGACCGACTTCAAAACAACCTCAACCATTTGACGAATCTTGCTGATTTCTCGGTGGCTGAGCAGTTTTTCGAGGAACGGATGCTGGTTCTGTTCAAACAGGGTCGTTAGCGCCTCGGCGTTTGTCGAGAAGCCGGTTTTCACCTGTTTGGTGCCGGTCATGCCGAGTTCTTCGAACAGCACCGTTTGCAGCTGTTTTGGCGAAGACAAGTTGATTTCGTGTCCGATTATGGCAAACGCCTCGGTCTCGATTTGCTTCACCTCAATACCGAGACTCGCAAACAGGGCCTCTAGTTTGGCCTGGTCGATAGCGATTCCGTAGTGTTCCATCAGAGCAAGCGTTGGTGAGCTCGGCAGCTCGACTTCCTCATAGACCGTCGTTTGTTCCTGGGCTTTCACCTTTTCGAGGAGAGTCAAGCCGCACTTTAGGGCCATGAAGGCGTCTAGCGATGGGTCGGCTGCCGATTCCGACAACAGCGAGCCGTCGTCTTCGGTTCGTTCTACCGAAAACCCCAGGTAGTCCAGTGCAATCGTGTCGAGGCTGTAGTCGCGACGAACCGGGTCGTTCAAGTAGCAAAGCAAGAGTGCATCGAGCTCAACGCCGCTGACGCTGGTGTTGTTATCCAGCAGCAACCGATCGAGCGCTTTCGCGTTGTAGACCGCCTTCTTCGCGTCTGAGCTGAGCCACTCTAGAACGGCAGAGTCACTGGTCTCGATTCGTTCGGTAGCGTTGGCGAGCCCAAAGAGAAACTTGCCCTCATTCGAAACCGCGACACCAACCAGTTCTTGCTTTTTCAACCAGCCCGAGACCGAATCAACCACTTGCTTCCTTGGCACCTCGATTTGTTCGAGCACGACCTCAGGTTCAGAAACCTCGGTGCTAGGTGACGAAGAATCGCTAGCTACCCCGCGAAGCTTCAGCACTCGCTCGGTCAGCGTTCTAAAGGCGAGTTTGCCAAAGACGTCTCTGACCTTGCCCTCATCGACGCCGCGAAGGCGAAACTTCTCGAAGTCATCGATCATGTCGAGGTCGCGAATCAGGTGGTTGAGCCTGCGATTTCGAACGGCGAGCTCCTTGTGCTCCCGGAGCGACTCACCGACTTTGCCGGCAATCGAGTCGGCGGCTGCAAAGATCGCGTCGAGCGAACCGTACTCGCTGATCCACTTCGCGGCGGTCTTGGGGCCGACGCCAGGAATCCCCGGCAGGTTGTCGCTGGTTTCGCCGACCAGAGCGGCAAGGTCTGGATATTGCTTTGCGTGAATGCCGTACTTGGCAAACACCGCGTCGTCGTCCATTCGCGCAAGATTCATGACGCCCTTGACCGGGTAAAGAATCGTGGTCTCGGGGCGAATCAACTGAAAGGTGTCGCGGTCGCCAGAGACGATCAAGACGTCGAAACCCTTGTCTGCAGCCTGGTCGGAGAGTGAGGCAATGATGTCGTCGGCTTCGTAGTTCACCTTTGTGAGCGTCGTTATGTTCATGGCCGCCAGGGCCTCCTCGAGAGCCTCTGTTTGTCCGTTGAACTCGGGAGGGGTCTCGCCGCGAGTCCCCTTGTATTCGGGGTACTCGTCGGTTCTGAACGAAGCGCGCGACAGGTCAAAGGCAACCGCGAGGTGGGTTGGCTTCTCGTTGCCGAGGATGTTCAGCATCATCGAGATAAAGCCGTGGACAGCATTGGTGTGTTGACCATTGGGTGCGCGAAACGCATCGGGACTCAGCGCGTAAAAGGCACGGAAGGCCAAAGAATGCCCATCGATAAGCAACAGAGTATTCTTTGGATTAGCGTTCATAACCCCAATGCTACTTCGCGCCGACTACCAATACAGGAGCCATCATGGCAAAACTTTCAGCAGAAGCGCTGGCCCTACTCGGCACACGCGGACTTGGCGAGTTGGCCGAAAAGATGGGTATAGAGCTTGTCGAGTTGAGTGCGGAATTGGCGGTGGCAACAATGCCCGTTGCCGGTAACCGACAGCCCCTCGGATTGCTTCACGGCGGTGCCTACGTGGTGCTTGCCGAAACGCTTGGCAGCATCGCCGCGAATGTTTGGGCCCACCCCGAAAAGAGCGCGGTTGGTATCGAAGTTAGTGCCTCGCACAGCGCTTCGGCGAGAGATGGAATCGTCACAGCTACCTGCAAGGCGATTAATCTGGGACGCTCACTCACCACTCATGAGATCGTGATCACCGACGAAGCCGGCAAGCGACTTTCAACCGTGCGGATTACGAATTTTCTGAAGGCGAAAGCTGCTCAATAATGGTGCGTCCGACGTCCTTCATGGTTAGTCGGCCATCCATCGAGGTCTTTTGAATCCAGCGGAATGCCTCTGGCTCGTCTTTAACCAAACCCTTGGCGATAAGCAGCCCCTTGGCGCGGTCGACGAGCTTGCGAGTCTCTAGTCGGTCGATGAGGTCTGAAACCTCGCTCTCGAGGGCTAGAACCTGCGCGTGACGGCTCAGGGCGATCTCTACTGCTGGAATTAGGTCTGTTGGGGTGAATGGCTTCACAACGTAAGCCATGGCTCCGGCTTCGGCAGCCTGCTCCACGAGCTCTTTCTGGCTGAAAGCGGTCAGCAGAACAACGGGGATTTTGAGCTCGGCCATGCGCTTCGCTGCCGTGATGCCATCCATGTTGGGCATCTTGATGTCCATGACAACGAGGTCAGGCTTGAGCTCCTCAGCCTTGGCAATTGCTTCTTCGCCGTCTCCCGCCTCTGCAATGACTTCGAAACCGTGTTCGCGAAGGGTTTCGACGATGTCCATTCGAATCAATGACTCGTCTTCGGCGACCAAAACTCTGCGGGTAGCTACTTCACTCATGCCATAACACTATTGGATTTTTGATTAAGTTACACTTGATTCGTTGAAGGGCCGGAATGGCGGAACGGCAGACGCGGAGCACTCAAAATGCTTTGTTCGAAAGGACGTGTGGGTTCGAATCCCACTTCCGGCACAAAAAAAGTGGACCTAGTTTCCTAGGTCCACTTTCTCTTTAAGCTCTTCTAGCGGCTGTAGCCAGGAGCCGCCTCGTTGATTGCGTCACCGATGCGGTGGACTCGAAGCGAATTGGTTGAGCCTGGGATGCCGGGCGGGGTGCCAGCAACTACGACGACTTCGTCACCAATCTCACATTTACCGGTTGCCAACATGATCTCATCGACTTGATGCATCATGGCATCGGTGTGCTTGACCTTGTCAACCAAGTAGGTGTCGGCTCCCCAGACCAGCGCGAGACGGTTTCGAACGTCGGCGCTAGGAGTGAAGGCAACGATTGGCACGCTCGAACGCAGGCGTGAAACTCGACGAAGCGAGTCACCCGATTCCGTGAAGACGCAGACGAATTTCGAACCTAGAAGTTCGGCGATTTCAACTGCGGCAAGCGAGACGGCACCAGAGTGCGTGTGTGGGCGACTGCCAAGTGGCGGAATTCGGTCGAGACCGTTTTCTTCGGTTGACTCAATGATTCGAGCCATCACGGTTACGGTTTCGACCGGGTATTCGCCAACCGAGGTTTCACCTGAAAGCATGACCGCGTCGGCACCATCGAGGATCGCGTTAGCAACGTCGCTGGCTTCGGCGCGAGTTGGACGAGCCGACGAGATCATCGATTCGAGCATCTGAGTTGCCACGATTACGGGCTTGGCCCAGCGACGGCTAAGTTCGACGGCACGCTTTTGAACGAGTGGAACCTCTTCTAGCGGAAGTTCGACACCGAGGTCGCCTCGGGCGACCATGATGCCGTCGAAGGCGTCGATGATCTCTTCGAGTGCGGCAACGGCCTGAGGCTTCTCGACCTTAGCGATCGTCGGTAGGAAGACGCCTTCTTCCTTCATGATTTCGTGGACGCGAACGATGTCTGAAGCGTCACGAACGAAGGAAAGCGCGATCATGTCGGCACCGAGCTTTAGGGCCCAGCGGAGGTCCTCTTCGTCCTTCTCGGAGAGAGCCGGAACGTTCACAGCCACACCCGGAAGGTTGATGCCCTTGTTGTTCGAAACCAT
>CAIJJH010000137.1 GCA_903820955.1 uncultured Micrococcales bacterium | reverse complement strand
GCCGAAATACGGTCCGGTTTGTGCCCTCAGTGACTCGCTCATAATCTGCCTAGTTTAAGGCTTTCGCAACCGCTACGAATTCGCTCAGCAACTTTTCGGCATCGTTTGTGACCAGCGCTTCGCCGACCAATATCACGTCTGCCCCCGCCGCCGCGTAGTGCTCAACGTCGGCAAGGTTTCGAACGGCCGACTCTGCAACCTTCACTACATCCGAGGGGAAGATCTCGACTAGCTCGCCGAATAGGTTTCGATCGGTTTCAAAGGTGGTTAGGTCGCGTGCGTTCACACCGATGAGCTTTGCTTCTAGTTCGAGTGCCCTCAAGACCTCAGCGCGCGAGTGTGTCTCGATAAACGGCGTCATCCCAAGCTGGATCGTGAAATCGTGGAGGCGCCGCAAAGTTGCCTGGTCAAGACCCGCCACGATCAGCAGCACCAAGTCCGCGCCTGCGACTCTAGCCTCAAGCACCTGTTGTTCGGTGGCGATGAAGTCTTTTCGAAGCAGTGGAACGCTAACGGCATCGCGCACGGCGCGAAGATCGGCAAGCGAACCCTTGAATTTTCGCTCTTCGGTCAAAACGGAGATGGCCGATGCACCAAATCGCTCGTAGGTTTGGGCTAGAGCAACTGGGTCTTCAATGGAGTTGAGGTCTCCGCGTGACGGGCTTGCGCGTTTGATTTCGGCGAGCACCTTGACCGTGGTGCCCCCTGCAAGCTGTGTGAGTGCGTCCAATGCTGGCTTTGCGGCAGCGGCGAGTGATTCAAGTTCTGAAAGTGACGTCTCCGCGAGGCGCGTCTTTGCGTCTTCTAATGAGCCGGCGTAAAGGTCGGCTAACACTACTTCTTAAGGCCCAAACCGAGAGCTTTGAGAATCGGGCCAAGCGCGATGCCGACGAGAATTGCTACACCAGAGGCGAGGACGCCGCCATCGAATCCGATTAGGTAGCTAACCGTCGCACCGGCCACGGCAATCATGATGACAATTACCGACGTCCAAGCCGCGATCGAGTCGCCGTGGTTGGTGTCTTCCGGGTGGTCTGTAGACATTTGAATCTCCTCGTTCCCTACTAGTTTAGCCATTCGCCATCGGCGCTTTTGCTACCGAAGCTGTGTCTTTTGACGAAGGGAAGGCGAAGACTCCAAACAGCTGCTAGGCATGAGGCGGCCGCAGTTAGGGCAATGAGCGCCTTTTGAGTGTTCAATCCTTTGACGCCCTGCAGTTGTGATTGAAAGTCTGCAATCCCGGTCAACGCTGCGATTTGGGTCTGTAGCAATTGAGCATCGCCAAACAATAATGCGAATACCGGTGCGATCGCCAACGCGCTGAGCGAAAATCCGATCACAACGGCTATTAGACCGGGAATTCTCGACCAGTAACGTGAGCCGAAAAGGAGAAGCAGTTGGATTGCGATTACCAATCCCAACTGCGGGAGTGCCGCGAATCCGTTGATTGCGATGTCCCTCGACGGCTCGATGACGCTTGCGCTCTGCCAGTCGAGCGAGCCAAAGATCGCGATTGCCACGATTAGCAGCAAGGTAACGCGAAGCTGAAGTTTCATTCCGTTTCGAAACCGGCTGCCAGGGCCACTGCCTTGGCGGGCGCTGAGGCCTTGGCCTTGGTCTCCTGGTACTCGCTTTCGGGGTCGGAGTCGAGCACCAAACCCGCTCCCGCCTGTATTCTCGCTACTCCATCACGGATAAAGGCGGTTCGAATGGCGATCGCTAGGTCGGCCGAGCCGGCAAAGTCAAAGTAGCCGACCACTCCCCCGAATAGCCCGCGATTGCTCGGTTCTAGCTCGTCGATTATTTCGAGCGCTCGAGGTTTTGGCGCCCCCGAAAGCGTGCCGGCCGGGAATGTGGCTTTGAAAACTTCGACTGCTGTCTTGCCCTTGGTGATTTGACCCTCAACCGTCGAGACCAGGTGCATGATGTGGCTGAACCGATGCACAGCCATGAACTCTGTGACCGCGATTGATGAGGGCTCACAGACTTTCAAGAGGTCGTTACGGGCGAGGTCAACGAGCATCAGGTGCTCGGCGCGCTCCTTTGCGTCTGCCAGTAATGACTTCTCGTGCGCCTGGTCTTGTTCAACGGTGTTTCCTCGCGGCCTCGAGCCGGCGATCGGGTGCATGACAGCGTGCCGTTGGTTGACGGTGACCAGGGC
>CAIJJH010000136.1 GCA_903820955.1 uncultured Micrococcales bacterium | reverse complement strand
CGAATCTCGTCATCCGCTCGCAGCAGTGCTGTAGCACGGTGGAGTGGCTGAGCGGCCCAAAGCAGCAGCCTGCAAAGCTGTAAAACCACGGGTTCAAATCCCGTCTCCACCTCAAAGTAACAAAGACCCGGTCGTATGGCGCAGCGGTAGCGCACTTCCTTGACATGGAAGGGGTCACTGGTTCGATCCCAGTATCGACCACCAAAGAGAAAGACCCTCAGAAATCTCTGAGGGTCTCTTCTTTTGGCTTGACTAATCGATGTGTGTTCCAAACAGATAGCCGATGGCGTAGGTAACGCCCATTGTCAGCAGCGAGACAAGAAGGTTGCGCGCGATACCCCGGCCCGGTTTAGCGCCACCAATCTTTGCTCCCACGAAACCGGTGATAGTTAGCGCGGCGATGACCGAACCGATCACTAGGTAAATACGCAGATGTGCGTCACCCATAGCGGCGAAGAGTGGGAGTAATCCACCGGCGGCGAAAGCCACGAAGCTTGATAGAGCCGCTTGCGCAGGGCTGACGTGATGATCCGAGTCGATTCCCAATTCAGCCTCGGCGTGGGCCTTCAGGGCATCTTTGGACGTGAGTTCGATGGCTACTTTTTGAGCGATTTCTGGACTCAAGCCCTTTTGCTCGTAGAACCATTGCAATTCGCGCAACTCGGCCTCAGGGTTATCGCGCAGTTCCTTGCGCTCAAATGCCAACGCGGCCTTTTCTGAGTCCTTTTGCGCGCTGACAGAGGTGTATTCGCCACCAGCCATTGAGATGGAACCAGCTACGACGGCGGCGACGCCGGCCACAAGAATCTGAGCCCGATCGGTAGTTGCGCCGGCAACTCCCAGGATCAAACCCGAGGTCGACATGATTCCGTCGTTCGCACCCAAGACGCCAGCGCGAAGCCAGTTCAACTTTGCGGCCATTCCGCTCTTCTTGAATTCCTCGGTCGAAATTATCGCCGATTCAATGTCGTGCACGCTCTTGGCTTGTTTGCTCATACCTCTACCTAATAGCAAAACGCGTCTTAGGTGTACCAAGGCACGCCTAAGTTGCTTGGCTAGAATAGCCAGATGAGCAATTACCAAATAACCGTTGACGGAATCGAGCAGTCTGTGGCTGCTGGCACCGACGGATTTGGCTTGTTCACATCGAAGACCGTGGTGGCTGCCAGAGTCGACGGGCAACTAAAAGACCTTGCCTATAAGGTTCAAGACGGCGAATCAATCGAAGGCGTAGATGTGTCTTCTGAAGACGGCCTAAACGTCCTTCGACACTCAACGGCGCACGTCCTGGCCCAAGCGGTTCAGCGAATCAACCCTGAGGCAAAGCTTGGCATCGGCCCACCAATCAAAGACGGCTTCTACTACGACTTCGATGTAGTCGAACCCTTCACGCCAGAGGATTTAAAGGCCGTCGAAAAAGAAATGGAGCGCATTGTTCGCTCTGGACAGCGCTTCATGCGCAGGGTTACAAATGAGAAAGACGCAGCAGTAGAACTCGCCAACGAGCCATATAAGTTGGAGCTTATCGGGCTAAAAGGCTCTGATTTAGGCAACGGAGCTGCAGAAGTTGGCGCCGGAGAACTAACCATCTACGACAACGTTGACCCGGCAACCGGCGAGACGGTTTGGTTCGACCTCTGCCGAGGTCCACACCTACCAAACACCCGAATGATCGGTCAGGCTTTCAAACTAATGAGGTCGGCCGCGGCTTACTGGCGCGGTTCCGAGCAAAACAAGCAACTCCAGCGCGTGTATGGAACAGCCTGGCCTTCAAAGGACGAGTTGCGCGCTCATCTCGAGCGATTGGAAGAGGCAGCCAAGCGTGATCACCGTCGCCTTGGTGCCGAGTTGGATCTCTTCTCGTTCCCTGAAGAAATTGGTTCGGG
>CAIJJH010000135.1 GCA_903820955.1 uncultured Micrococcales bacterium | reverse complement strand
CTCGACCTCTTCGCGACTCCAACTCGAGTTGCGCCCCTCGCCCAGCTGAACGGTTTGGGTGAGCAGGATCGCTCCTTTGCCATTGACGTGGATTCCGCCACCCTCGTTGATCAAGGTTGAGTCGATTCTCAGTTTCGCTGCCGTGTTGGTAATGACGCCGGCGACTTGGTCGTCCTTGTCCCACCAAGCCCAAGAACCCTGCGCACCCCAACCGTTGAACACCCAGTTGACTCCAGCCACTTCGCCGTGCTCATTTTTCACGAAGGTCGGTCCGATGTCTCGGGCCCAACCGTCGTTCAGCTCCGTTGGTTGAAGAGTGACCCGAGGGTCTAGATAGGTTTTAGCAACCTCGATGTCTTTGCCCTCTAACAACATTGTGACCGGCTCGAATTCGACAATCGCGTTTGCCACGTTCGACCAAGCCTCGTAAGCCTCGGCGGCGTTCGGTTCGAGTGTGTATGCGGCAGTTGGCCAGGCCATCCAGGTTCGCTCATGCGGTTGCCACTCGGCCGGCATTACCCAGGTCACTTGGCTACTCCTGCGATGCCACCGTGTTCGCCGTCGCCGTTTGGCTGGCGATGGTTGCTAACCGGTTCGGTGAGCTTGCCGTAGGTATCCGGGCGGCGAGTGGCCAAGAACGGGAACAGGTCGAGCCAGTCGCGCCTTTGATCGAGGTCGAGGTCGGCAACTAGGACTTCGTCTGAATCACGACCTGCCTCAACGAGGATTCGACCGTAGGGGTCGCAGATGAACGAACTCCCGTAGAAGGTGATCGCCCCTTCGTTGCCCCAACGGTTTGGCACGACCATGAAGGTTCCGTTGGCGATTGCGTTTCCGACGATTACCTTTTTCCACAGTGGCGCGGTGTCGAACTCAGGGTGATCTGGTTCAGAACCAATCGCGGTCGGGTAGCACAGAAACTCTGCTCCGCGGAGCGAATAGTTTCGCGCGACCTCTGGGAACCATTCGTCCCAGCAAGTTGGCAAGCCCATGCGGGCACCGAGCAGGTCGTAGACGGGGTAAGGCTCGCCATCGGCTGGTCCTGGCTGAAAGTATTCGTCTTCGTAGTAACCAGCGGTGACCGGTATGTGAAGTTTGGGAGTTCGGGCGACAAGCTCGCCAGTAGGTGAAACGATGATTGCGGTGTTGAGCCCGCGACCATCTTCAAAGTCTTGGAATTCATACAGCGAGGCGTGAACGTAAACACCATGCTTCGCGGCTGCCTGTTTGGCGAAGGTCACGGTCGGGCCATCGGTGAGTGATTCAGCGGTTGCGTTCGGTGTGCCAGTTGGCCGGACGTCCGCGGGGTAACGGCTCAGGGTTAGTTCCTGCAGGAAGACGATCTTGGCCCCGGCGGATGCGGCCTGCTCGATGCCCTCTTCGAGCTTCGCTAGGTGCTCTGCATTTGATTCATGCCAGCGAGTTTGAACGAGAGCCACTCGCAGTGGAGTTCGTTGGCTTGGTTTTACTCGACTTAGCGAAGCGGGTGCGTCTGCGATGGTCAACTTCATCTAGTCGTCTTTCATGGTGTCGAGAATCTTCACCAGTAACTTGAGAGTGGTGCGCGGGTTCACAATGGCGAATCTAGTGTTCGGCTCGCCCTTGTGTGACGAAGGAACGACAAAGCCGACGCCAGATTCCAGCAGCTTCGACGACCAGCGATCGTAGTCGACCAGAGTCCAACCCTTCTTTTTGAACACCACGACGCTCAGCTCCGGTTCGCGAACAAGTTCCAGGTCGTCCCGTTCGCGAATCACTTGTGCAATCGCATTCGCTGTTTCGATGTTTTGCGAAACCGCGTCCGAATATGCTGAGGTTCCGTGTGTGGCTAGTGAGAACCACAGGGGGAGACCGCGGACTCGCCGAGTCAAGTTATAGGCGTAGTCACTCGGGTTGAACGCGCCACCGTCGGTGAGGGTGTCCAAGTATTCCCCGTGCTGGGTGTGTGCGGCTTTGGCAAGTTCGGGATTGCGGTAAACCAGTGCGCAGGCGTCGAAAGGTGCGAAAAGCCACTTGTGCGGGTCGACTATGAAGGAGTCGGCAAGTTCGGTTCCGTCAAAAAGTTCTCGGGTCGCCGGTGCAAGCAAGCCGGCTAGGCCGTAAGCGCCATCGACGTGGTACCAAATTTTGTGCTCGCGCGCGACCTCGCCTATTTCGCGCAGTTTGTCAACGATCCCAAAGTTTGTTGTTCCAGCGGTCGCGACGATTGCAAACACTCCGTCACCTGCGGTTTTCAACGCGTCACGAACGGCTTGGCCGTGTAGTCGCCCATTTGCGTCGGGAGTCGCCAAAACCACATCGATGTCCATGACTCTGGCCGCTGCCTTGATCGACGAATGTGCCTCGGCCGAGCAGATGACCTTCCAGCGCTCTGGTCGGCCGTCTCGCAAATCCATCGCAGCGTGTCGCGCAGCGACGAGCGCACTGAGGTTGCCAAGGGTGCCACCCTGAACAAAAACGCCACCCGAGGTTTCTGGCAATCCGGCTTCGCGAGCGAGCCAGGCCAGAACCTCGTTTTCGGCAAAGACGGCCCCGGAACCCTCGAGCCATGATCCGCCATAAATTGAGGACGCAGACACCACGAGGTCGAACAAAGTTGACGCCTCGGTAGGAGCCGTAGGAATAAAGCTTAGGTAGCCAGGGTGATCGGTGCTAAGGCAGGCCGGTGCGAGCACCTCGGCGAAAACTCTGAGAGCTTCGTCACCGCCGAGACCCTTGGAATTGACAGTGTTCGGGGCGTGTTCCCTGAGGTATGTCTCGGTTTGCGGGGCATCGAGCGGCACCGGGTCGAATTCCATACGCTCGCGAGCGTAGTCGAGCACCTTTTCTCTCAGTCTCACCGTATCTGGGCTGCTGGCATGCATTGCTGCCCGTGGTTTGTTAGACATCTGGCTCCTCTTTGACCACTGTCAGCCTAACGAATTCAGAGGAAACGCACAGGTTCTAACACAAAACAGGTCGTCCAGCTCGGTTAACCTAAATGTGTGATTAAAAAGGCTTTTCGTGCACTCGTGGGAGTTGCTGTTGCGGCGACTCTATTTGTCGGCAACCCGCTCACAGCACCAGCCGCCTTCGCAGCCTTTTGTAAATTTGCCCCGACTCTCGCCAATTCGGCCACTTACACCCCGAAAGTCACTTACCCAACGGGGGCCACTTTTGGTTATTACAGTATGCCGACCGGTGTCGGCACCGGTTCGAATTACCCAACTCGCATCACGGTGTTTAAGGGGCAAGTAGCCAAATACAACATGTCAACCCCGCACGCACCTCTTGGGCTGACCGGGAATCAGAGAACTTTCGCCAATTCGATTCCTAATCTTGCAACCTACGTAAACACCGACTTCATCGGATCCAACAACATGCCATACTCTGCCATCATTACCGGTGGCCGCATGATCTACGCACCTGCGCCACATTCGACTGGTGACCCGGCCGGCAACGATTCGACGCGAGTGATCGGTTGGGCTAGGCAAACATTCAGCGAGTCTGCTGGTTTCGCGGTCGCGGCACCGCTCAAATCCGGCACTATAAATCTGAGCGTTTCTGGAGTGAACCTAAAGTCAATCCCCGCAAACTCGATAGTTGCATTCACGGCAAAGGACTCGACCAAGACGATTCCGCGAGGTGCGTATGCAATTTTGGTTTCGAAAAACAAAGTTGTGATTTCGTACCTAAAGGGTACAAATATTCGCCCGACCCTCGGAACCCTTTTTCAAGCCTCCGGAACGATGGTAGCGAGGCTCAAAAAGTTAACCAAAGGTAAAGCTGCCGTCTATTCCATGCCACCGCTTACAAAAGCTTCACTGGTAGCAGACACGGTTGCACCAACCGGCTACATAGGCGTTGGGAACCAGAGAATCCTCATAAAGGCGATCAATTTTCAGGGAGACAACAACTCAGGCGCGACCCTCTATGACTCGAACTTCGGTGGGGTTCAAACCGTTGGTGCGGCAACCTTCCAAACCGACTCAACTGGCAAGGTTTTGACTGTTTCGCCGAGCAGAGGTGTTCGTATCACAATCAACCCGGGCCGTTACATTTTTCAAGTAGCCCGCGATCAATCCAACTTGGTATCGTCAATTCAGGTCGGGCAGACGCTAAAAATTGTGGAGAGATTCTCGTCGGTGGGCAAGAACAAGATTCTCGAAGCTAGCGGCCGCGGCAGTCTTCTAATTACTGACGGTGTCAACGTGGAGGACTGTGTTGGTGCCAGCGAAGACATTCGACCTCGAACCGTGATCGGCTGGAACGCGTCCGGGGATTTCTGGGTTGCTACATCAACGATGGGTCAACACTGGGATGACGGTCTGTATCGCCTGGGCGGTTCAACGATTCATCAGATGGGCGAATGGCTCAAGGAATTGGGGGCCACTCAGGCGGTCTCTGTTGACGGTGGTGGTTCTACGGCACACTTCGTCACGATCAATGGCGTGGTAACTCGGCAAGATTTACCGGAAAACGAATGGATTCGCGACATCCCAGTTGGAATGGCTTTCTCTCCCGTTGACTAAGGTTTTCGGGCCGTCTGAGACAGAACGATTCCTGCCATCACCAAGGCTCCGCCGATTATCTGCACAGCGCTGATTTGTTCGCCGAGCCAAAGCAACCCAAAGGCGAAGGCAAAAACGGTCTCAGAGGTCGATGCAATTCCAACTCCGGTTGCGCTGAGGTGAGTTAGCGCTTTGTAACTCAGCATCATCGGGACAAACGAGCCCATGACCCCTAGCCAAACCAATAGCAGCCATGCCGTCACGTGGACTCCTGCTAGGTTTCCACCCAGAGAGATCGTCGCTCCATACTTCGCCGAATCGAATTGCCACCACGGCGAGAAAATGAGCCAAAAGACCACGGATATTGTCATTGTGTAGAAAAGCGTGGACATGCTGTCGCGAGTCTTTTGGGTTCGTTCACCCATGATGAAGTAAACGGTGAGGGTCGCGGAGGCCAAAAACGCAAAGCCGACGCCGACCAGGCTTAAGCCACTCAGGTTCAGTTTCGAAACCACCACCAAACCGGCGAGCACCAAGGCTACGCCGATCCATATTCTTGCCCGAACCCGCTCCTTAAAGAGCAACATAGCGGCGATTGGCACCCAAACG
>CAIJJH010000134.1 GCA_903820955.1 uncultured Micrococcales bacterium | reverse complement strand
TTGCAGAAGACGTGGACGGCGAAGCATTGACCACTCTGGTTCTTAACAAGATTCGTGGAATCTTCAAGTCGGTAGCCGTTAAGGCTCCTGGCTTCGGCGACCGTCGCAAGGCAATGTTGCAGGACATCGCGATCCTGACCGGTGGTCAGGTTATCGCTGAGGAGATCGGTCTTCGTTTGGAGACCGCAACCCTTGACCTGTTGGGTCGCGCTCGTAAGGTGGTTATCACCAAGGACGAGACCACGATCGTTGAAGGCGCGGGCGAGCCTTCGGCTATTGCCGGTCGCGTTGACCAGATTCGTCGCGAGCTTGAGGCCAGCGACAGCGAATACGACAAAGAGAAGCTGCAGGAGCGCCTAGCGAAACTTGCTGGTGGAGTTGCGGTTATCAAGGCCGGCGCAGCCACCGAGGTTGAACTCAAGGAGCGCAAGCACCGCATCGAGGACGCAGTTCGAAACGCCAAGGCAGCCGTCGAAGAGGGAATCGTCGCCGGTGGCGGCGTTGCTCTCTTGCAGGCAGGCACCAAGGCATTTGCGAACCTCAAACTAACCGGCGACGAAGCCACCGGCGCGAACATCGTTCGCGTTGCAATCTCGGCACCGCTCAAGCAGATCGCGATCAACGCTGGCCTAGAGCCTGGTGTTGTAGCCGAGAAGGTAGCCAGCTTGCCAGCTGGTCACGGCTTGAACGCTGCAACCGGTGAATACGTCGACATGCTGAAGGCCGGCATCAATGACCCAGTAAAGGTGACTCGATCTGCTCTGCAGAACGCTGCATCGATCGCTGCGTTGTTCTTGACCACCGAGGCCGTAGTTGCAGAGAAGCCTGAGCCTTCGGCTCCTGCTGCTCCGCAACAGGGTGGAATGGACTTCTAAAGTCATTTACGAGTTGGGCGGAGCCGCGAGGCTCCGCCCTTTCTCATTTAAAGAAACAACCGAACGTTTGCCTGCTCGATTTCGGCGTATTGCTTGGCGGCGTGTGCCAACGCGATGCTCACCTCGCCGAGCTGTTGTTGGACGGTTGTCGCCGTGATCCTCCAGCGGCCTACCAACTCTTGAAAGCTCGTGGCAGCAACGCCCTGCCATGAATTCTGCAGTCCCTGCAGATTGGTGTGAAGGTTGTCAACCTCGGTCTGTAATCGATTGATGGTTGCCTGAATCGTGCTGTTAGCGGCCAGCACCTGCTCGCTATCTACTGTGAAATGTGTCATGGCATGATGCAACTACAAGCCCGTAAGGCGTGGGGGTTGAAAGCGAATTCTGGGGAAAACTAGGGTAGTTCAACCCTGAATGTTGCTCCGCCGCCAGGGGTCTCGAGCGCCGAGATGCTACCACCGTGCCGTTCGACAATGGCTTTCACGATCGCAAGACCAAGGCCAGAGCCGCCGGTTTCGCGGTTGCGTGAGTTGTCTGCGCGATAAAAGCGCTCAAAAACCTTGTCACGCAAATTCGTCGGGATTCCAGGGCCGCTGTCTCGCACCTCGAAGACGTTCAGCTTGCCAACTTTGCCGAAGGCAACCACCACGGTCTGCTTTTTGTTCGAGAATCTGGACGCATTTGCCAAGAGGTTGATCAAAACCTGACGGATAGCCCCGACATCCACCATTGCCTCGTGGGTGGAAATCTCTTTACCGTCGAAGTCGGTAACGGCAATTTTCACGCCGGTACTCAGCTCGATGTCCTTGCCGACCTCTTTCGTGACCGCAACCAAATTGGACTTGGTTTTCGAAATCTCGGTTTTTTCGTCTAGGCGGGCGAGGACCAAAAGATTGTCGACCAACTCAGACATGCGAATGGCTTCGGATTCGATTCGGTCCATCGCTTCGCTCAGGTCCTGCTTCTTGTCAAGCGCACCCATGCGGTAAAGCTCTGCGTAACCTTTGACGCTCGCTAGGGGAGTGCGAAGTTCGTGGCTGGCGTCGGAGACGAATCTGCGCATCTGTTCGAGGGCACGTCCGCGTTGGCCGAAAGCCAGCTCGATACTGTCGAGCATTGAGTTCAAGGCGGTGTTAATTCGCGCAACTTCGGTCTTACCCGGACGCTGAGGCAAACGTTGTGTGATGTCGCCGGCGGCCACTGCTTCGGCTGTGCGCTCAACCTCTTTGAGCGGCCTAAGGGCAGAGGTGATTGTGATCCAAATCGAAAGTGCGCTGATTATCAGCAGTAGAAACCCAAACGAGGCTCCGATGACTCGGTACTGGTCGAGCATCGCGTTGTTCGAGTCGGTTGGGAGAGCGACGACCAGCGAACCACTGGCGACGGTCAGCGGAACGGCGACGATTCGCCAACCCTTACCGTTGACCAAGCCTGCAACCGGCACGCCGTTTGAGTCAACCTCGAAGGGAAGGCCATGAGTTTTGAGAACAGCGCCGAGGCTGAAGCGGCTGAGGTTTGGCTTGAGCCCCTTGTTGGCGGCAGATGAGATTATGTAGAAAAGTTCTGTGCCGTTGGGATCCAGATATGAGATGAAGTAGTCGCTGGGAAGTCGCGGTAGGTCTAGTTGCCGAGCAGCGATTTTCAG
>CAIJJH010000133.1 GCA_903820955.1 uncultured Micrococcales bacterium | reverse complement strand
GGTCTTGACGGCCTGCTGATGGTTCTCGGAACCTTCTTCTTCGTCTTCGTTGCCGACTCGTTCTTCTGGCCATTCCAGGCGGGTCTTTACATCCTCGGAACTCCGATCGCGGCCTGGACAGGCGTCTTCATCGCCGACCTAGTGTTGCGCAAGCGCGACTACGACGACGCTGCGCTGTTTAGCGCTAAGGGACGTTACGGTTCGATCAACCTCTCAGGCTTTCTGACCATGATCGTCGGCACCGTTGTGGGCCTTGGTTTAATCGTGAGCCCAGACACCAGCCTCACCTGGACTACCTGGGAAGGTTACATTTTCAAGGCGCTTGGATTCACCGCAGATAACCCAGGTGACTGGTACTTCAGCAACATCGGTGTATTCGCTGCGCTGGCAATTGGTTTCATCGGACACTTCGTGTTTGGCCGCAACGCGGTCAAGCGCCAAGAAGGCTAGGCGCGCCGCCTCAACAGCGCAAAGCCGCTTAGGGCTAGCACGATTGAAACCGGAATCATCGCTGCTGCGTTGAGTCCGCCGAAGTTGAAATACAGCAGGATGCTGCCGCTCACGGCGCCGCCGAAGGCGCCCGAAAGCTGCATCGCCGAGTCGCTGACGCCCTGAACGTTGGTCTTTTGGTTGGCTGGCAAGCTGGTGCTCAACAGCGCCGAACCGGCTACCGTTGCCGCGCTCCAGCCGAGGCCGAGCAGAAACAGGCCGACAGTGATCTGAAAGTGGTTCATGCCGGCGGTACCGGCGATAATCAGTGCCGCCACATAGATGACCTGGCCCGCGATCACGATCTGGATGCGTCCGAGTTTGTCTGCCAACCACCCGAAAACCGGCGAGAAGGCATACATGCCGGCGATGTGGAACGAGATAGTGAATCCCACGAGGACCAGATCTGCGCCATCGTGTTTCATGTGCACCGGAGTCATCGCCATGACCGAAACCATCACCATATGACTCAGTGCGATCGAGATCATCGCGTAGGCGGCGACGGGGTGGGCGGCGAGGGTTTCGAAGGCCGACTTCAGCGAAATCTTGCCACGGGGTCCGCGAGCCTGATCTAGAGACTGAGCAGTCTTCAGCGGGTCTGGCTTCAAGCCGAAATAGAAAACGCAACTTGCGGCAAGTTGAGCCGCGATGGTGAGCAGGAAAGGCCCAGTCAACGGTGGCATGTGGAGCGCCTTACCAATGATTTCGCCAGGTCCAAACATGTTTGGGCCGATGACGGCGCCGATTGTCGTCGCCCAGACCACGACCGAAAGGTCGCGCCCAACGGTTCTGGTGCTCGGCAGGTCGTTTGCGGCAAAGCGCGCCTGCAAACCGGTAGCCGAGCCGGCGCCGAGGAAGAACAGGGCAACGAGTAGCAACGGAAAGAATCTGAGGCTCGCCGCGGTGATTACAAGTAGCGCGCCGGTAATGGCGAGCGATGCTCCGATTGCCAAAGAAACTCGGCGACCGCGAGCGTAGGCGAGGCGCGAAAGCGGAATCGCCCAGATGGCCGCGCCAAGAGTCGAAAAGGTTGCCGCCGCTCCACTCCAGCTCTCCGAGCCAGAAAGGTCGGCCGCCAGCAGCGCGCCGATCGAGAGCGTAGAGCCCAAACCAAAGCCCGAGAGTATCTGGCCGGTGGTTAGCGTTCGAATAGTTTTACGCTGAAGCGTATCTAAGGCGTCCTTGTTCACTGTGCCAGCCTATCGTTGCCCGATAAAATGGAGTTTCAACGTTTACGAGGTAGAAAATGACTCCAAAGCCATTAACTTTGGCCGAAAAAGTCTGGAACGACCATTTGGTCGTCAAGGGCGAGGGTGACGCGCCCGACCTGCTCTACATCGACCTCCACCTCGTTCACGAGGTAACCAGCCCGCAGGCCTTCGACGGCCTTCGCCTTGCCGGCCGCCCGGTTCGACGCCCAGACCTCACGATAGCGACAGAAGACCACAACACCCCGACTCTGGACATCGACAAGCCGATTGCCGATGCCACCAGCCGCACGCAGATTGAGGCGCTTCGCCACAACGCCAAGGAATTTGGCATTCGAATCCACTCGCTCGGCGACATCGAGCAGGGCATCGTCCACGTTGTTGGCCCGCAGCTTGGCCTGACCATGCCGGGCATCACCGTTGTTTGCGGCGATTCACATACCTCGACCCACGGAGCCTTCGGAGCGCTCGCGATGGGCATCGGCACCAGTGAGGTTGAGCACGTGCTCGCCACCCAAACTCTGCCACTCAAGGCCTTCAAGACCATGGCAATCAACGTCGAGGGAACCCTGCGCCCGGGAGTAACCGCCAAGGACATAATCTTGGCCGTGATTGCCAAGATAGGCACCGGTGGCGGCCAGGGCTACGTGCTCGAATACCGCGGTTCGGCAATTCGTTCGCTTTCGATGGAAGCCCGAATGACGATTTGCAACATGTCGATCGAGGCTGGAGCGCGCGCAGGCATGGTCGCCCCAGATGAGATCACCTACGAATACCTAAAGGGCCGCCCGCACGCACCAGAGGGTGCCGACTGGGATGCCGCGGTTGCCTATTGGAACACCCTGCCTAGCGATGAGAACGCCAAGTTCGACGCCGAGGTTTACTTAGACGCAAACACCCTCGACCCATTCGTGACCTGGGGCACCAACCCCGGCCAGGGAGTTTCGCTTCTCGACAACGTGCCAAACCCGGCCGACATCGCCGACCCGAACGAGCGTGCCGCCGCCGAGCGTGCGCTGGAATACATGGATCTAGCCGCCGGTACCCCGATGAAGTCGATCAGGGTCGACACCGTGTTCCTCGGATCTTGCACCAACAGTCGCATCGAAGACCTCCGCGCGGCCGCTGCCATAATCGAGGGCAAGCAAAAGGCCGAAGGCGTCCGCTTCATGGTGGTGCCGGGCTCCGCTCGTGTGAGACTTCAGGCCGAGGCCGAGGGTCTAGACCAGATATTCAAGGACTTCGGCGCCGAGTGGCGTTTTGCCGGCTGCTCGATGTGTCTCGGTATGAACCCAGACCAGTTGGCTCCGGGCGAGCGCGCCGCCTCGACCTCGAACCGCAACTTCGAAGGCCGTCAGGGCAAGGGATCTAGAACCCACCTGGTCTCACCGCTAGTTGCCGCTGCCACCGCGATTCGCGGAACGCTTTCGGCTCCAGCCGACCTGGAGGGCAACTGATGGAAAAATTCGAAATCTTTGAAGGCGTCGGCGTCCCGCTTCGTCGCAGCAACGTTGACACCGACCAGATAATCCCGGCCGTCTACCTCAAGCGCATTACCAAGACCGGCTTCGAGGACGCCCTCTTCGCGAGCTGGCGAAACGACCCCGAGTTCGTGTTGAACCAGCCTGCCTATGCGCACGGCGAGGTGCTCTTTGCCGGGCCAGACTTCGGCACCGGTTCTTCTCGCGAGCATGCCGTGTGGGCCCTAAGAGATTTTGGCTTCAAAGCCGTGTTTTCACCAAAGTTTGCCGACATTTTTAGGGGTAACTCGGGCAAGCAGGGTCTGGTTTCGGGTGAAATCTCGGAGCAAGACCTCGAGAGCATCTGGGCACTTCTAGAGGCCGATCCTGGCGCGAAGGCCACCGTCGATCTGGTCGCCAAGACGGTTCGAGTGGCCGACCTGATGGTTCCGTTCGAGATTGACGAATACACTAGGTGGCGTCTACTTGAAGGGCTCGATGACATCGGGCTCACCCTGCGAGACGAACAGTCGATCACCGACTTCGAGGCAAAAAGAGAGTCATGGAGACCCAAGACTCTCCCAGCCAAGGGAGCCAAATGAGCCAGATCACCGTAAGAGGCGGCAAGCCACTTAAGGGTCGCGTAGACCTAAAAGGCGCGAAAAACCTGGTCACCAAGGCCATGGTTGCAGCAATCCTCGGCGACACCCCGAGCGAGCTTCGCGACGTACCTCACATCAGTGATGTCGAGGTGGTTTCTAACCTCCTCAAACTCCACGGAGTAGCAATCGATTTTGCCGACGATGGCACCATGAAGCTTGACCCGACCAACGTGAAGTCGGCTCGCATGGTCGACATCGATGCCCACGCCGGATCCTCTCGAATCCCAATCCTGTTCTGCGGCCCACTGCTTCACCAGCTTGGCGAAGCCTTCATTCCAGACCTTGG
>CAIJJH010000132.1 GCA_903820955.1 uncultured Micrococcales bacterium | reverse complement strand
GCGGCATTCGAGATTCTGGCTCCGTCGAGGTGAAGAAACAACCCCTTGGACTTGCAGTAGTAGCTGATCGCTTTGATCTCGGCGACCGTGTACAAGGTGCCGAGTTCGGTGGTCTGCGTGATGCTGACAACGCCAGGCTGGGCGCGGTGCACACTGCCGATGTCAAACATCTGAGTGTCGATGATTTCGGGAGTTAGCTTGCCGTCCGGCGTTGGCACTGTCCAGAGCTTGAGCCCCGCCATCTTTTCTGGCGCTCCGCCTTCGTCGGCGCTGATGTGCGCGGTTTCGGCGCAGATCACTGCCTCCCAGCGCTTGGTGCAAGCCTGTAAGGCTACGACGTTTGCTCCAGTTCCGTTGAATACCGGAAACGCGATGGCCTGTGGCCCGAAGTGCTGCTGCATTAATTCGTCGAGGCGTGCGGTGACGGTGTCGTCGCCGTAGGCAACCTCGTGCCCCTCATTCACCGCAAGCATCGCGGTCAAGATTGCGGGGTGGACGCCCGCATAGTTGTCGCTGGCGAAACCGCGCCAGATTTTTCTTGTCGTCATGCTGTTATTCCTGCCGTTGCCTTGATTTCGGGGGAAAGTTTTTTGCGAAGCGCCTCGTAGAAGACGTTCAGCGGGAACTCGTCGGGTAGCACCAAGTCAACCAGTTCTCGAAGCTCACCGTTGACAGGTAGAGACTGGACTCCCTTCGCCCAGTTGGAGCCGGGGTGCGGCTCAACAAGGCCAGCGACAAATTCGTAACTGGCGAGCCAGTGGGCCAGGCGGCTGCGATCGATGCCGGTGCGGTAGAGGTCTTCAACCAGTTCGCAAAGCTCAACCATCGAGTCGTTTAGGCGATCCCAGTCAAGCGAAAGCGTGTTGTCTGTCCACTGCAAGACGCCGCTCTTGTGCAGGTGAGCGAAGATGATCTGGCCGCCCAGGCCGTCGTAGTTGCGCTCGCGCTCCCCCGTGATCGGAAACCTAAACAAGCGATCGAACAAGATCGCCTGGCGAGCGAACCTGGCGAGGTAGACGCCCTGCTCCTCGAGTTTTGCGGTTTCGCGAAACGTGGTTAGGTCGCAGCGAAGCTCTTCGAGCGCATACATCCAGTAGGGCATGCGCTGCTTAATCATGAACGGGTCGAAGGGTAGGTCGCCGTGGCTGTGGGCACGGTCATGAACCAAATCCCAGAGCATGTAGGTTTCTTGGGTCACCGGCTGGCTGGCCAAAAGGTACTCGGCGTCGGCCGGCAGCGCGAGTTTCAGGAGGTCTGAGGCAGCCGCCGTGATGCGGCGAAACCGGGCGGCTTCGCGATCACAGAAGATGCCGCCCCAGTAGAACTTGGCGAGCTCGCGGGTTGCCACAGTCTCGGGGAACAGCACCGCCGAGTTGGTGTCGTAGCCCTTGGTGAATGCCACGAACTGAATCGGCACGAAGGCTGGGTTGTTGTATTGCTTCGCCTCGAGTTCGTTGATCCAGCTCGGCCAAGCCGTGTGAGTCACCACGGCTTCGAAGTTGCGGTTCGGGTTTCCGTTTTGGGTGTACATCGGGAACACCACGAGGTTTTCTAGTGCGTCCACGCGGTGAAGGTCGGGGCGAAACAGAATCAGCGAATCCAAAAAATCGGGGACGTCGAAGTCCGTTTGAATCCATTTGTGAATGTCTTTGATAGTCGCCTCGAGGTGCTCGCGCTGGTGCTCGAACCTCGGCAGCAAGCCCTCTATTGCGGCGGCCATGGCAACCGCGTGGGTCTTGGCCGCTACCTTATCGGTCTCGACCGAGCCATCCTGAGCCTGCAGTGGGCGAATCGCCTCAACCGATTTCACTAGCGCTAACCAGTGCGGGTCAGAAGCCGTCCAACTCGCCGCCTCATCGCCCGAAGGGCCGTCGGTGGTTGCGGCAACCCAGGTCACCAGATTGCGCCAGAGGGTCATGTGGTCGAGGTCGTCGATCGAGTCGTCGCCAAACAGATCCGAATCGGCGATCACGACAACTCGGCCACGGCCGTGAGTCTGCACAACCAAAAGCGGGGCTGCCGAAGGGGTTGCGGTGGCGCTCGTGGCAGCAACAACGTAGGTGCGGCTCTCGACGGCCGAGGTAACCTCGAGTGCTCCAGCGCGGTAAAAGCAGGCCTGGCCAACACCCGCGGTCAGGTTATGGCTGCGGGTTGGCATCAGATCGCCGAGCACCCAGGTGGCGACTTCTTTATAGTTCGACTTCGGGTCCTGAACCGTAACGTTCTGAACCTCGATGCCGAAACGCTCGGCGATCACGCCAGCCGAATTGCCGTATTTGAGCTGCTCGGTTTCGCAAAAAAGAATTAGCCCTCCGCCCGAGCCAACCCATTCGACCAGTTGATCGATTTCGGCTGGGGTGTATGCGGGGTTGCCAACCTTGGTGGTGGCTTCAAAATCGTCGCTTGACGAGTGCAGTGCGACAAAGACTTTAGAGGAGGCGAGGGCCTCGGCCAGAGACCCGGATTCGTGAACATTGACGTCGAAACCGTCTAGTTTTAGGGCCTTGCCGGCTTTTACATAACCGGCGTCTTCCGGGTTTCCCGGGTTCATTTGCTCCGCTACCTCTGGTCTTGTGGACCATGCTGGGCGGTGCGACTCATCGAATGTCACTCGAGCGAGCATGCGTACCTCCTTGTACGTCTCCAATCTACCAACTGCGTAGGCTGGTGACATGTCACGAAAAGGTCTCTTGCTGTTCTTAGCTTGCGGGTTAGCCTGGGGTATCCCATACTTCTTCATCAAGGTCGCCGCCCAAGACTTTTCGCCATCGATGATCATCCTCGCTCGCGTTGTGATTGGCGCTGCAGCACTGGCGCCGATGGCTATCCAACGCGGAGCCTTCATGCCGGCACTCAAGGCCTGGAAGGTTAGCCTGGCATTCGCGCTGTTCGAGATGGCCGGCCCTTGGTGGCTGGTGACCACGGCAGAAAAGGGGCACATTTCTAGCGGACTTGCCGGGCTACTTATCGCAACCGTGCCATTCTTCGCAATGGCTGTCACCTACTACTACCTTGGTGAAAAGTCGGCGGTTCACAAGAAGAACGTCTTCGGGCTAGCCATCGGATTTGTCGGCATATTTCTATTGGTCGGCATCGACGCGCTAACCCAAAATCTCGAAATCGTCTGGGTCGGCGCAATCGTGTTGGCTGCCGTTGGCTACGCGATCGCCCCGGCAATAGCCTCGAAGGAGGCCCCTAAAGTCGAACGCATCGGAATCATCGTTGTCTCGATGATCTTTGTAGCAGCAATTTACGTGGTCCCAGCCTTCATTACGCCCTTCGCCGATGGTGTGACCTCTCCCAAGTGGGAATCCTGGGTTGCCTTGCTGGTGCTCGGTGTTGTTTGTTCGGCAATCGCATTCGTGCTTTTCTTCGCACTTATGAAAGAAATTGGTCTTTCACGCGCCAGTCTTATAACTTACGTAAACACCGCGGTGGCCATTTTGTTAGGTGTGCTCTTCGCAAGCGAGCCACTAACCATCGGCATGTGGATCGGGTTTCCGTTGGTCGCTGCCGGTAGCTACCTAGCTAGCCGGCGTCACGCCTAAAACCTCGTGCCAGTCGGCACGTTTGCCGTAGAAGAACTCGCCCTCGCGCGACTTCGGCAGCTTGTCGACGTTTTCAAGAAGCTCTTCGACTGTGTCAAAAGCTCCTGCGTGACCACCCTCCACCAAAGGTGAAAGGTGCTGCCAACCAGGCAACTTGATGATGGCAACCTTGGTATCGAGGCCTGCCGCCTCGATCAGAGCGGTAGAGAACACACCAACCGCAATTTCACTTTCGGCAATGACCTCGAGCGAGCTCCGCTCGTTTTGCACGAGTTTAAAGTTGCTTGAGGCTCCACCAAGCTCGCCTATGTGATCCTTGAAATCGTTTATCAGGTTTCGGGGGTGCAACTTGTATATCACTTTTAGGTCTGGGCGGGCCTTCGCAAAATCGATGGCGACATTTAGAAGATTGATGCCAACCAACGGCTGAGACAAGAAGACGACTTGGCCGGCGATTCGCCTAATCCCCTTGTTTCGAGCGGCCTCAAACTCTTCGGTGCTACCGATGACGCGAACAGTCTGTTGACTAGCTCGCTCGATACCCTCTGTCCAGTACTCTCCCCAGGTGAGAATCTCGTCGGGGATGTAGTCGACCCGCGGGCTACCCGGCCAAGAGAACTGCAAACTGTATTTTGAGAAAACACCCGACTGGATCTCGGTCACCTTGATGCCACGTTCATGCGCAGCCGCGATAAAGCTCATTCGAGCGGCATTCACCATGTAGACGTGTTTCAGGTTGCGCATTCGCTTGAAGAGTCTGCGGTAGCCTCGGCGCTCGGCCAAAAACGCCTCGAGTAGTTCGTATGGGAACGTCTCGAAAGACTCGAGCTTTGCACCGCTCTTCTCAAGCAGCGCCGCCGCGCGTCCGTATTTTGCCTTCGTGTCTACCGTGACTATGAGTCTTGCCACCAACTTCGACCACAAGCGGAAACGGTTTCTAAAAAAGCGCTCGAGGTCTTCGACTCTAGCTCGCGGGGATATTTGGTCCCATTGCCCGATACCGAGAACGAGGGACGTCGAACCGATTAGTTCGATAACCGGCTGGGCGAATTTATCTATGCCCTGACTGTCGCGAGTGGCAAACGGAACGATGATGCTGCCGAGTTGACTGAGGTTTGAAAAGTTAGGCTCGCCCTTGCGAAGCTTCAGCGGGATGCGGTTCACTGCGGCCCACAACAGGCGAACCGGTGGCCTGCCGGTATAAACCTGCATGTGATCTGGCAACTGCAAACGGATCCGCTCGGCTGGTGCGAGCCTGAAGTTAAAGGTGAGCACCTCGAGAATGCGGCGTCGCAAGATTGGCCAATATTCCATGCCCCTAGATTTCCAACCCTCGAGCTCGAGTTCGGCAACCTTTTGCAAGAACGCAGACTGCATCTCGACAACGGCTGTGTCTTCATAGCCACTTATCGACTCTGTCTCGAGTAGGTTCACAAGTTTCAACCCTCGTGACTTGGCAACCGCCAAGATGCTCGGTTGCTCATCACCTGAGTAATAGACGGTCTCGAGTTTGCGCATTCGCCTAAAAATGGCGCGGTATGCCAAGGTTTCCACCAGGTGCTTAGAAACCATCCAATACGGAAACCTGTTGTAGGGGTTGAGAGGGGCGAGTTGTTCTACAGAATTAACCATCGCCGCGTAACGAGCCTTGTCGGCCTTGCTCACTAAAAGCCTGGCCAGAACTCGGCCGGCCAGCCCGTAGCGAGTCCAAAATATACTGTTCAGCTCTTCGACGTGAGGTCGTGGCGATACTTCATCCCAGATTCCCGTGCCTAAGACGAACGCGCGCGAACCGAATTCGGCGATCACGCCCTTGGATGCGTCATCCTGGCCATCGAGGCCCCGCTCCTTGGGAGGGACGACCAAAACGGTCACCTTGCTGAGTGACTTGAAGCTTGGTTCATCTAGTCGTGCTCGAATCGGGAGTCGCCTAAGTTTTTTGAACAGCAGCACAGCCGGCGACCGGCCCTGATATGTCTTGAGGTGCTCGGGAACGTATGCGGTTTCACCCTCTGCCTCGAACATGCGCGAATTTTTGGTCATGGCTTTCAGGAGGCGCGAACGAACCACAGGCCAAAACGAAACGTTGCCGATTCGCCACTGCACTAGGCCCTCGGCCTTCTCGGCCTCGAAGAACGCCTCGCCAACGCGCTCGAGGTTGGGCTCAGACATACATCTCCTTGATGACTGCGTCTAGGTCAACCGGCGGCGCCCAGTAGTAGTTTGCAAGTGAATCGTCGGTAGGTAACGCCTGCTCCAGAAGAGCGTCGAAGTCCTTCGGCCCCCTTAGAAGCTTCGCGTCGCCTCGCGCGATAACCGATTGGATGTGCTCGAAGCCCGGGAGATTGAAGACTCCCACTCGGCAACGAAGTGCCAACGCCTCGATCAGTGCCGTCGAATATACGCCGAGCACGGTTTCGACATTCGCCATGAGTTGCAAGGCGTTTTCGCTTGCCGAAAGCAGTTTGACGTTTGACGGTAGGCCCGCTTCGCTCGCCTGTTCAAGTTCTTTCGGATGCGGCTTGATCGAGAAATTAAGTTCGGGGTGCAACTTGGCTAGGGCAACGGTTGCTTCGATCAGCTTTTGACTTTGTTCGGGTTGCGAAATAACGAGGACGCTGCCAGGCAGCTTGGCGTTGGACTGACGCATAAGACGAGCGACGTTTTCCGGCGCGCCGATCACCCTGGTTTCCATACCGGCGGCCAGGTCTGAATTTTCGAGCCAGTACCGACCCCAACCCCAAAACTCGTCTGGCACATAAGCCGGCCAAGCCGTGTTCGGCCAAGCCAGTTCTGGGTGGCGATCAGAAATTAGGCCGTGTTGCAGTTCGATCACCCAACCTCGCCCTTTGTATTGGGCTGCCGAAATCAGGCTGCGTCGGTACGCGTTTGTCATGAAGACGTTGGTGATACCCGCAGCGTTGAAATACTGCCTAAAGCCTCGCTCCTGAGCCAAAAATTCAACCAGCAACCAGCGTGGGAAAGCCTTGAACCTACCAGCTGAACCTCCGGTCGCTTCTTCCAGCTTGGCAACCAGCTTCGCCCAGCGGGTCCTGTGGGCTCCGCCAAAAAAGACGAATGGCAGCACCCGCAGAATCGAACGATTGCGATGTTTTGCTGCGAAATGCTTGTTCATGCGCTCGAGAGAAGGGCGCCCGGAACCGTCATCGTGTGTGCCGACCCCGAAGACCAAAGGCTCTTGGCCGGCGGCGCGCAAGGCGGAGACTATTGGGTCGGTGAAAGGGTCGTTTCCGTTTTTGTCTCGGCGAACGAATGGAACGACTGCCACCTGGGTCTTGGCTGGCTTTTTGAGATGGGTTTTTAAGTCAATTGCGTTTTCGATGGCGAAAACGCTCGGTTGCTTGTCGGTTTCATCTATCAGCGCCAAAGATTCTCCGAATTGGCGAAGCAACCTGGTCTTCATGGCCGGCCAGACATAAACTCCTGCGACTCGCCAGTCCATCAGCCGCTCTTCGCGCTCGGCTCGTGCGAAGGCGTCCCACACCTCGGCTAGGGTCATCGAAGCTTGGCCTTGGCCTGTTCGAAATCGCTCGCGGTGTCGATGTCGACGCTCTCTTCAACGCTCATCACGAAGGGCAGAGCGCCCATGATCGGAAACTTGCCACTCTTTTTGAACTCTTCAAAACTGAAGATATAAATCGCGCCGTTTGGGCTGTAAACCGGATCAAAACTTTGGCGGTTCGCCGAAACTGCCTCAGCGAACAATGGCTCGATCAGGCCACTTTCACCAATCTTCATTGTCCAGTAAACCTTCGGGTCGAGCGGAACCACCGAAACGATTGCCTGAGACTCCGGGTGTTCGACCAGCTTTTCGAACGCTCCGAGAATGTGTTTGCCGGTTCGAAGTGGCGAGGTTGGCTGAAGATAAACAAACCAGGGTGCATTTTCTTCGTCGATGAAGACGTCGTCGTGGTCGCTGTCAAAGAGATCGCGAATCACGTCACCCGCGGTTGAGTTGTCGTTCGCAGCCATGGAATTGCGTTTGTGCGCGACAACTTCGGTGATCGTTCCCGCGTGCTTCAAGATCTCTTGGTCGTCTGAAGAGACTACGACCATGTCGACGATGCCCGAATCGAAGGCAGCCTTTGCTGCGATTTCAATCAGCGTAAGGCCGCCGAGTTTCATCAAATTCTTGCCAGGCAAACCCTTTGACCCTCCACGGGCTGGGATTACTGCCAAAACTGGTCTACCGCGAAACATGTTTGCTCCCTAGTAATCGAGCCAGTGCTCTTGGTTGCTTCTTGCTTGGTCGAGATCGTCGTGGCGTCCGATGTCTAGCCACGATTCGTGAATCGGGAACGCCGCAACCTTTTCGCCTTCGGCGCGCATTTTGTCGAGAAGGGTGGGCATATCGCAGTACTCCCCCTCAGGAACGAGTTCTAGAGCCCAAGGGTCGAGCGTGTAAATACCTGCCGAAACCATCGAGCGGTGAATCGGCTTTTCGCTGATCGACTCGACCTCTGTGCCTTCGATGTTGACCACGCCGTAAGGAATCTGGAACTGGTATTCGCGCACTCCCAGGGTCGCCTTTGCGCCGGCCTTCTTGTGAAACCGCACCAACTGACGCAGGTCGACGTTGGTCAACAGGTCCGAATTCATGACCACGAAAGGTTCAGTTAGTTTGCCGCGCAGCTGACCCATGGCGCCAGCGGTTCCGAGGGGTTGGTCTTCGTGTAGGTAGGTGACTTTGACGCCGAGCCAGGAGCCGTCTTTGACGTGATCTTCAATCAGGTTGGCCAGGTAGTTGACCGAGATGTAGATGTCACGAAAACCCTGAGCCTGAAGCTTACGAATGATTATTTCGAGAATTGGGGTGTCCCCAATCTTGAGCATCGGCTTCGGCACGTCCGCGGTCAGTGGGTATAGGCGAACGCCTTTGCCACCGGCCATCAACACGACCGGTGTGGTGGTGACGTCTTGCTGCACAAGGTCGGTTTCGGTGATCAAACCGATTACCGAACCATCGTCGCCCAGCACCGGAACCTGGTGAATCGATCGTGGAATTGCCTTTTCGATCACTTCTCGAGGGTCGTCGCTCTCGGTTGCTGTGGTCGGCGAGGTGTTCATGATTTCGGTTACGCCGGCCTCGAGCGTGAGCCCGCGAAGCAAGCCGCGACGAACATCGCCGTCGGTAACAGTGCCGAGAAGTTTGTTGTCTGCGTCAACCACGAGGGCGATCTGCCTCGCACCCGCCGAAATCGCGGTGATGGTCTCTAGCAACGACGCATCGGTGCTCACCATCAGGTCTTTTAGTTTGGTAAACATTTAGGCCTTATTCGGTCGGTTTTTGGCTGGGACACCAACCGCTGTGTGGTTGTCTGGCACGTCGGCGATAACCGTCGCACCTGCCCCAATGATACAGTTTTGGCCGATTTTGACACCTTGAATAACTGTCGCACCGGCACCCACGTGAGTTCCAGAGCCCACCTTGACGTCGCCGCATAGGGTCGCGCCAATCGAGATGTGGCAGTTCTGCCCGATCAGGTTGTCGTGCTCGACGATCGCACCCGTGTTGACGATCGTGTTTTCTTCGACGATAGCCGCGGTGTTGATTATTGCCCCGCGCAGAACTTGGACGCCCTCCAAAACGACAGCGCTAGGTGACACCACCGAGTCGTTAGATTCAATCGCCAAGAAACTGAAGCCGAGTTTCTTGTAATTTGCAAAAACCTTCGCACGCACCTTTGTCGAGCCGATTGAACCCACCCCATTGAGCAACAGGTAATCGCCAGGCGTTTCGGTCGAAAAAGTTTCGTCTCCGCCTAACCAATTGGCCTCAAAACCGTGTTCTTCAGCGGGAGCAACGTAACCGAAAAGTTGGTGACCCTTTTCGGCGAGCAGCTCTTGCAGCACGCGGGCGTGACCGCCGGCGCCGAGCATCACGAAAAGAGGTGTCTTAGTCAACGTAGTCGCCTACCTCAAAGTCCTTGGTCGCCGGAGTGCCGACAACCTCGTAGAAGTCGAATGAAGTTCGGCCTGCGCCTGGGCGTCGACATTCGATGTCGTCGCTGAGAATGGTTTCGCCGGCGCTGATCTTGCGAGTGGCAACCAGCGAACGGCGAACCGCCGCGCGGTTGGAAACCTCGATTGGCTGGCACTCCTTGACCGGCTCGCCCATTGCGGTCGAGGCCTGACGAATCAGTGTCACCATCTCGGCCAGTTCTTTCGGGTCTAGCGAGGCCGCGTGGTCGGGGCCATCCATGGTCTTGTCTAACGTGAAGTGCTTCTCGATCACGGTTGCGCCAAGCGAAACCGCGACCACCGAGGCGAGTGTTCCGGCCGAGTGGTCTGAGTAGCCAACCTTGAGTCCAAAGCGTTCGGCGATCACGCGAATCGCCTGCAGGTTCAAGATGTCGAGTTCTGCCGGGTACTGAGTGGTGCAGTGAAGAATCGTCAACTTTGCCTCGAGAATCGGGCGAAGGGCCGGGAGCTTGAAGGTGTTCTCAAGAGCGACGGCGGTGGGTTTCAACTCTGACGAAATCAGCCCATTAGAAACCGCAAAACCGAAGGCGATGAATTTGAGCGAACGCTCTATCTCTTCGAGATTTGCCATTCCGGTTGACAAAATCGTCGGCAGGTTTGAGAGGCCAGCCTCGACCAGCATCGGCGCGAAGGTTAAGTCACCCGAGGCAACCTTCACCAATGGAATGTGCAGCTCGTTGATCAGAAAGGCGAGTTCGTCGAGGTCGAAGCCGGTAGACAAGAAGCCAATACCGCGTTTCTTGCAGTGGTCGCGAATCACGGTGAACTCCGAGTGGCTAAGTTCGAGACCCTTCAAGAGGTCCCACTGAGTGCGGGTGTCGCCATCGCCGGTCTTTTGGTATTCGGCTAGCTGGGCGTCCTTACGAGCGAGCTTGTCTGCAGAAAAGGTCTGGAACTTGACGATGTCTGCCCCGGCCTCAATGGCAACTTCAACCATCTCAATTGCCTTAGCCAGCGAACCGTTGTGGTTCACTCCGGCCTCGGCGATGATCAGTACTTTCTCACTCAATGTGACTCCTGCCAGAACTTCTTCTTCGGTGGTTTTGGGATCTCGTGGGTGGCAAGCACCTCGGCGGCCTTCTTGGCGAAACCCGGCTTGCCAAATGGTGTGCCGACTCCGTCAATTGCCCTCAAAAATTCTGGACTGACCGCGTGCTTTAGCGCGGCAAGAATCTCAGCACGTTTCGCGATCGGCTTGAGAATGCTTGCAGAAAGCGGGCGCCCTTCTTGTCGGTTGCCGACCAGGACCGCAGGGACACCTAGGACGGGTGCCTCCAGGACAGTAGACGAAGAGTTTCCGGCGACGAGATCCATCAACTTCATAGCGCTGAGATACCCGAGTTGGCCGAAAGACTCGACGTAGTCGACTTGTTCTGGGCGGGCGGCGGCGAATGCGGCGATGGCCGCACGAACCTCGGCCGAACCGATGTCGTTGTTGGTTCCGGTGATCACCAGGTGGGCGTCGTCCTGGTCGGCGAAGTCGCCAAGCGCACCCAGAAGCGAATCGATTAGTTCTTGCGCCGGTGCTTCGTCGAAGGCCGCCGGGTGAAAAGTCATCATTAAGTTCTTTGCGCCAAAACGAACGCCGAACTTTTCGGCAACTTCTTCTCGACTCATAAGAGTCAGTGACTCGAGGGCGTCGAGGACGGGCGCCCCAAAGTTGAAAACGCGCTCTGGCGCCTCGCCGAGGTGCTCCACGCGGTGGCGGTGGCCCTCGGTGGTGGCGAAGTGCAAGTACGAAAGTTTGGTGATCGCATGACGAAGGGCGTCGTCCATGGCGCCCTCGGTTAGTTCGCCACCGTGCACGTGAGCAACCGGTATCAAAAGAACAGTCGCCGCGGTCGCCATGGCGAAGGCCTCGAGTCGGTCGCCGAGCACCACTACAACATCTGGTTTCAGCTTCGAAAGTGTGCGCGCAAACTTCGCAACGGCCTCACCTGTGTCAATCGCTGCATCAAGCGATGAGTCTGAGTCGCCCCAAATCGCAACCTCAGCCGAAATGGAGAAACCGGCGGACTTGACCTCGTTTATGGTCATGCCGTGGGCTGAGCTGAGGTGCGAGCCCGTGACAATCAGCTGAAGTTCGACATCTTTTCGAGCGGCAAGTTCGGCAATGAGGTATCGAAGCAACCCGAAGTCGGCCCGGGTGCCTGTCATCACTGCGATTTTTCGACTCAAAACGGCTACCTTCTGGCCAGGCGAGGTGAACTCGGTAGGCAGATCAGCGAAGCGTGGAGGTCTGTAGCAACCAAGAGGTCTTCGGCCGGAGCCGAGGCATACATACGCTGAGTGTGCAACAGGTTCCACATCGGACGAGCGAGCAAACCTACATCGTGGCAGGCTTGCAAGATTTCGTCGCGCTTTTCAAGAGAAGGCTCGTCGAGCTGCACGGCGCAGAGCCAGTAGTTCGAGGTGGTTCCCTCAGGCTCAAAGACAAACTTCGCGCCCTCGAAGTCGGCAAATGCAGCTGCGTAACGGTTCGCAATAACTCGCTTTTCGGCCATGAATCCATCGAGCCGAGAAAGTTGTGCCATGCCTAGAGCTGCGGTCAGGTTGGTCATGCGGTAGTTCCAGGCAACCTCGTCGTGCTCAAACTCCCACTTGTGCGGCAGCTTTGCAGTTGTAGTGATGTGCTTGGCGCGCTTGCCGATTGCGTCGTCGTTGGTGATGATCACTCCGCCACCACCCGTGGTCACAATCTTGTTGCCATTGAATGAAATCATGCCGGTGAGCCCAAAGGTTCCGCTGTGCTTGCCGTCAACGAACGAACCGAGCGATTCGGCTGCGTCTTCGACAACGGGGATTCCATATTCGTCGGCGATAGCCACGATCTCTTGGATTCGAACCGGGTGCCCGAGGGTATGCATCGGTGAAATCGCGGCAATACGTGCACCGGTTACAGGGTTGTAAACCTTGCCGCCTTCTCGCCTCATCTTAGAAAGCGTTTCGCGCAATGCCTCCGGACTCATGCCAAGCGTTCCCAGCTCGCTGTCGATGAAGTGTGGAATAGCTCCCGCGTGAGAAACCGCGTTGGCGGTGGCCACAAAAGAGAGCGACGGCACTATGACTTCGTCGCCTGGCTCGACACCGACTACGTAAAGCGCGATGTGCAGGGCCGAGGTGCCGTTAGATGCCGCAATCGCATACTTAGCGCCCGTGATTTCTTGGATGCGCTGCTCAAACTGCGGGATGAACTGGCCGAGCGAAGAAACGAATGTCGAATCGATGCACTCCGCTAAGAACTGCTTTTCGATTTCGCCAAACTCTGGCTCGTGCAGACCGATCGGCGTCGCAGATTCACCGACGACCGAGCGAACCCGGGCGACAAAATCTTGGACGTCGATAGCCATTAGACGGTGTACTCGTCTGGGCGATACTTGGCGAGGTTGACCGGGTCGGTAAACCACTCGACGGTCTTTTCGAGGCCCGCACGGAATCCGTCTACGCCCTTGATTTCTGGTTCCCAGTTCAGAACTGTCTTGGCCTTGGTGTTGTCGCTAAACAAACGCTCGACCTCTGAGTTCTTCGGGCGCACGCGGTTCGGGTCTTCTGTGGCTACCGCTCCGGCACCCATGATCTCGTTGATGATGTCGAACGTTTGCCCAATGGTGACCTCGAAGCCAACGCCGAGGTTGGTTACCTCGCCGAAACCGGTGGTCGCGTGCAGAGCCTTCTCGAAGCCCTTCGCGGTGTCGGTCACGTAGGTGAAGTCGCGAGTGGGGGTGAGCGAACCGAGGTTGATTTCTTTCTTACCGGCGGCAAGCTGCGAAATGATGGTCGGAATCACAGCGCGGGCCGACTGGCGAGGGCCGTAGGTGTTGAACGGACGAATCGTGATGGTCGGCAGTTGGAAGGAAGAGTAGAAGGCCCGAACCATCTGGTCAGCGCCAATCTTGGAAGCCGAATAAGGAGACTGACCCTGCAAGACATGGCCTTCGTCCATCGGCACATATTGAGCGGTGCCGTAAACCTCGGAGGTAGAGGTGTGAATGAAACGCTCAACGCCGGCATCACGCGCTGCGTTCAACAGGTTGAGGGTTCCGGTGATGTTGGTCTGCACGTAAAGGTCTGGCGCCACATAAGAGAATGGAATCGCGATCAGCGCGGCTAGGTGAAGCACGGCGTCCTGGCCTTTGACCAGTTGGTTCATGTGGTACGGGTCGCGAATGTCTCCCATGACCACTTCTAGCGAGCCCTTGACCTCTGGCGACAGGGTGTCAAGCCAACCCCACGAGCCGATTGAGTTGTAAATTGCTAGCGCTTTGACCTCGTGGCCGGAGCGAACTAGCTCTTCCGCGAGGTGAGACCCGATAAAACCATCAGCGCCAGTAAGAAAAACCTTCATATCAGCCAATTCTAGCCGAAACGAGCATTTTTGAGGGCTCGGAGAAACAGCCTAGGTTTCAATAGTTCGTTGCAACGAACATTGCTTAGGCTTTAGGGCCGGACTCTGGGAATATTGACTCATGAACACATTTGCGCGAAAAGTCCTTATCGTCGAAGACGAGCCCCTGTTGCGCTCACTCATTTCAGACAACCTTGAACGGGACGGGTTTGTCGTTG
>CAIJJH010000131.1 GCA_903820955.1 uncultured Micrococcales bacterium | reverse complement strand
TGGCGCAAGCGCGCGAGTCTTTCGCCATACGGTGCCGGAGCACTCGCCGGCTCGACCCTGGGTCTCGACCCGAACCTGGTCGCCCTCGAACTAGGCCTTGCCGGCCCGACTCAGAACTCGATGGACGCAACCGCCAGCCGAGATGTGGTCGCCGAATTCCAGTTCATCCTCACCCTGATCGGAATCAACCTCTCTCGGTTCTCCGAAGAAATCATCATCTGGGCAACGGCTGAGTTCGACTACGTCAAACTCTCCGACTCTTACTCGACAGGGTCGTCGATCATGCCTCAGAAGAAGAACCCAGACATCGCCGAGCTCGCTCGCGGTAAGTCGGGTCGATTAATCGGTAACTTGACCGGCCTCTTGGCTACGCTCAAGGGTCTGCCACTTGCTTACAACCGCGATCTTCAAGAAGACAAGGAGCCGGTCTTCGACTCGGTTGACACCTTGACAGTCTTGATGCCTGCCTTTACCGGCATGGTTGCCACTCTCGAGTTCAACAAAAACCGCCTAGAACTGTTGGCCCCGGCTGGCTTCTCACTCGCGACCGACGTCGCCGAGTGGTTGGTCAAGCAGAAGGTGCCGTTCCGCGACGCCCACGAGATCACCGGCAAACTGGTTTCGTTCTGCGAAAAGAACGGCCTGCAGCTGCACGAGGTGGCCGATGGCGACATGGCAGCGATTTCGCCGAAGCTAACCCCCGAGGTTCGCGACGTACTCAGCGTTTCGGGTTCGATTCGAGCCCGCGCAGGTGCCGGCGGCACCGCGCTACCGCGCGTGCTCGAGCAAGTAACCGCTCTTCGCAAATTTTCGGCTAAGCGATAGGAACCAGATGGCGACCCCAGCGGCACTAGCAAGTCAGTCGAACGACGCAAGTTTCGACTCGCTCTGGAGCGAGCTGCAGTGGCGCGGGCTCATTGCCCTGTCAACCGATGAGGCCGAGGTCAAGGCGCTGCTCGCGGGTGCCCCAATAACCTACTACTGCGGTTTCGACCCGACCGCAGCCAGCCTGCACCTCGGCAACCTGGTGCAGCTACTGACGCTTAGACGCCTGCAACTTGCTGGGCACAAGCCGCTTCTGCTGATCGGTGGCTCGACCGGTCTGGTTGGCGACCCACGTCCGAGCGCCGAGCGCACGCTGAACTCTAAAGAAACCGTCGGCGAATGGGTCGAGAAGCTCGGCAACCAAGGAGCGAGATTCCTCTCGTTCGAAGGCACAAACGCCGCCCGAATGGTGAATAACCTCGACTGGACAGCGCCGATGAGCGCAATCGATTTTCTGCGCGACATCGGAAAACACTTCAGAGTCGGCAAGATGCTCTCGAAAGACGCCGTCAGCGCGCGTCTGAACTCAGAACACGGCATCTCATACACCGAGTTCAGCTACCAGATCCTGCAGGGCATGGACTTCCTCGAGCTTTACCGTCGCTACGGCTGCATCATGCAAACCGGCGGCAGCGACCAGTGGGGCAACCTCACCAGCGGAACCGACCTGATTCGCAAGGTTGAGGGCGTTTCGGCGCACATCATTGCGACCCCGTTGATCACCAACTCCGACGGCAAGAAATTCGGCAAGTCCGAGGGCAACGCGGTCTGGCTGGATTCCGAATTCACCAGCGCTTACGCGTTCTTCCAGTTCTGGCTAAACGTCGAAGATGCCGACGTTGTCGATCGTCTAAAGGTTTTCACGTTCCTCTCGAGGGCCGAGATCGAAGACTTGGCAAAGCAAACCACGGAGGCACCGCATCTTCGGGCTGCACAGAAGCGTTTGGCGTTCGAGGTGACCAGCCTGGTGCACTCGCAAGAAGCCGCTCAGGCGGCCGTGGACGCGTCTGCGGCTCTGTTTGGCAACGGTGACCTAGCCGGCCTAGACGAAGCCACCCTGCGGGCGGCTCTTGGCGAATTGCCCAATGCCACCATTGCCGGCGCAGAGCAGGTCGCGCAACTGCTGGTTGACACCGGTTTGGTAGCTTCACTTTCGGCGGGCCGCAGGGCCATCGCCGAGGGCGGCGTCTACCTGAACAACGAGAAGATCACCGACGAAGCCGCGGTAGCAAATGTCTGGCTTCCAGGCGGTTTTGCGGTCCTGCGCAGGGGTAAAAAGACCCTGGCCGGCCTTTTCAAAAAATAGTTTCGTAAAAACACCGCAAAACACCCAAATGGATTTGACTTCACCGTTATAACAACGTAATGTTTCAATCTGTTGCCCAAAGTTTGGGGAAACCTGTTTAGGTCCCCGGCTCAAGTGCAACCAATCAAATGTCTCAGACAAGGAAAGCCTTGTGCTTTCTATTGTCTGCCTCGTAAGATTGGACTTCTGCTCAAAAAGGCACTCGTTTTGACGAGCGCCAATTTGGTGGTAAGTTAGTGAAGTTGCCCTGGAGGCCAGTCGAAAGACAAACTCCCAGGTGCATCCGATCCTTGAGAACTCAACAGCGTGCACAATGTCGATGCCAAACAAGTTGGCTAGCTTCGGCTAGCCATGCAACATTTGGATTAGACAGATTGTCAGACAATCTGATTTAGTCAGATCAAACTGAGGCGCCATTTTCCGGCGCTTTCGAAAAGTTTGGTAGGAGCTTGCTCCTACCTAACACACTTTTACGGAGAGTTTGATCCTGGCTCAGGACGAACGCTGGCGGCGTGCTTAACACATGCAAGT
>CAIJJH010000130.1 GCA_903820955.1 uncultured Micrococcales bacterium | reverse complement strand
GCAGCCCGCGAGAACATGTGGATGCACTTCACCCGCCACTCTCAGTTCGAGGCTGGCCCAATCCCAATAATTACCAAAGCAGAAGGTCACCACTTCTGGGACCAGACTGGCAAGAAGTACTTCGACGGTATCTCTAGCCTGTTCGCAGTAAACGCTGGTCACGGGCGTCACCGCCTAGCCGAGGCCGCCGCCAAGCAGATGAAGCAGCTCGACTACTTCCCTATTTGGTCAAACGTCCACGCACCTGCCATCGAGCTAGCCGAGCGCCTGCTCTCCTACGCCCCGAAGTCGCTTCACCGCGTCTTCTTCACCACCGGTGGTGGCGAGGCTAACGAGACCGCCTGGAAGCTAGCCAAGCAGTACTTCAAGATGACCGGCAAGCCGATGAAGCACAAGGTTCTAACCCGCGCTGTTGCCTACCACGGCACCTCGCACGGAGCCCTTTCGCTAACCGGAATCCCATCGATGAAGAAGGCCTTCGAGCCACTAGTGCCAAGCACGTTCCGCGTGCCAAACACCAACTGGTACCGCGCGCAAGACGACTTTGAGACCGAAGATGACTTCGCGATCTGGGCCGCCAACCGCGTCGAAGAAATGATCCTTTTCGAAGACCCAGACACCGTCGCAGCATTCTTCATCGAACCAGTTCAGAACTCGGGTGGTTGCTTCACCGCACCCAAGCTCTACTTCAAACTGATTCGTGAGATCTGCACCAAGTACGACGTGATCCTGGTCGCCGACGAAACCATCGACGGCTTCGGACGCATCGGAACCATGTTCGCCAGCGAGTTCTACGACTTCGAGCCAGACATGCTTGTCTGCGCAAAGGGCATGACCTCGGCCTACGCCCCAATCGGTGCGTTGCTGGTGAATGAGCGCTTCTTCGAGCCATACAAGCATGGAACAGCGATCTTCCCTCACGGTTACACCTTCGCCGGTCACCCTGTTTCGGCCGCCGTGGCCCTCGAGAACCTCGACATCTTTGATGAAGAAGACCTCGTTGGCAACGTTGCCCGCAACGCCCCGGCATTCAAGGCAACTCTCGACAAGCTTCGTGACCTACCAATCGTTGGTGACGTTCGCGGCGAGGGCTACTTCTATGCAATCGAGTTGGTCAAAAACAAGGACACTCGAGAAACCTTCAACGACGCCGAGTCAGAGAAGCTCCTTCGCGGATTCCTATCGACCGACCTCTATGACGCGGGCCTCTACTGCCGCTCAGACGACCGTGGCGACCCGGTAGTTCAGCTTGCTCCGCCACTGACCATCGGTCAGAAGGAGTTCGACGAGCTAGAGGGAATCCTTCGTCAGAGCCTTTCAAAGGCGTGGGACCTGTTCTAAAAACCAAGCAAGGAGCGGCCTGTGGAAACACGGGCCGCTCTTTCTTTTTGCCTGTTACCCTTTGACCATGATTGCCCAATCGACCTTCTCCTCCCCCGTCGGCCAGATCAACCTCACCGCCGACGGCGAGAACATCATCGAAATAACCATGACCAAGACTCCCGGGCCAAACCACGGCTCGGCCAAGGTGCTCAAAGACGCTCAGAAGCAGCTAACCGAATACTTCAAAGGCAAGCGCAAAGAGTTCACCTTCAGCTTCGAAGCCAGGGGCACCAAGTTTCAGCAAAGCGTATGGAACGAAATATCGAGAATCCCCTTTGGCGAAGTGCTCAGCTACGCCGACATCGCCCGCGAGATCGGCAAGCCTCAGGCCAGCCGCGCAGTTGGTGGCGCGGTCGGCTCGAACCCTGTACCACTAGCGATTGGTTGCCACAGAGTCCTAGGTGCATCGGGCAAGATCACCGGCTACTCGGGTGGCGAAGGCCTGCCAACCAAGCGCTGGCTACTTGCCCTCGAGGGAATCGAAACCAAGGACTAATGCAGCGCTGCGGCTGGGTAACCAGTGACGAAATCTACATCGATTACCACGACACTGAGTGGGGCTCACCAATCTCTGGCGACAATGCCATGTTCGAGCGCCTGAGCCTTGAAGGCTTTCAAGCCGGGCTGTCCTGGCTAACCATCCTCAAGCGAAGAGAAGGCTTTAGAGCTGCCTTCAACGGCTTCGAGATACCCAAAGTTGCCAATATGACCGAAAAGGACGTCGAGCGCCTCCTTCAAGACGAAGGCATCATTCGCCACCGCGGCAAGATCGAGGCCGTAATCAACAACGCAAAGATTGCCCAAGAACTCGCTGGCGGCATCGAAGCCTTCGTTCGAAGTTTCACCCCGACTGAGGATCGCAGAAACCTGACCAAGAGCCCCGAGTCAGAGGCAATGAGCAAAGCGCTTCGCAAACTCGGCTTCAACTTTGTCGGCCCGACCACCATGCATGCGCTCATGCAGGCAATCGGCATGGTCGAAGACCACTCCGAGGATTGCTTTAGAAAGAATTAGCCGAGTCAGTACGTAACCTATGTAGGCGACCAAAGGGGGCTAAGTGAACGAACAGGAGTTCGATGCTCTCTTTCGCGCTCACTTAGATGCCCTATCGCGCTATCTAATGCGCAGGGTGCCGGTAGGAGAAGTCCAATCTCTTGTGAGTGCGACATTCGAGGTTGCCTGGCGTAAACGGCGCCAATGCCCCGTCGGTGCCGAACTAGCGTGGCTCTACCGCATTGCCGCTCTCGAGATTGGCAATTTCAGGAGAAAGACCTCGAACCGAGCGCGAATCTTTGCCAGCCTCTCGGAACCTATCGACTCACCCTCAGCCGAATCGATAGCGATCGCAGACATTAGTCTCAGCCGGGCGTGGGCGAAACTCACAATTCCAGAACAGAGAGTCTTGTCGCTTGCCGCCTTCGAAGGCTTAGGTCCGAAGGAACTTGCAACCGCGATGGATGTATCGGTAAATGCCGCAACCATTCGCCTTCATCGAGCTCGCGAAAAGCTTCGGCAACTGCTCGGCTAATAATCCCAGACGAAAGAAATCGACCGCGAAGGACGTTACTTAGATATGAATGACAAAAAAGATGAGCTCCTAGCTCGAATCCAAGCTACAGACCCGGCAACAGGCCAAAGATTGCCAAAACTCGAACTACCTCCAGCTAAACCGGCTCGCAGCATTCGCCCACTCTATTTGATGCCTGTTGCCGCAGCGGCAGCTGTTGCACTCGTGCTTTCGTTCGGCAACGCCTCAACACTGATTGTTGCTAGAGCTGATCAACTGAGCGAGTACCAGCAAGCAAGCACAAATTACGGTTACCCAGAGGATCTGCTAACGCTAAAAGAACAGCCGACACCGAATCCTTCAGCGACGCCAGCGCCGAGTGACTCGAAATCTGGGGAGCCACAGCCTAGCCAAGAACCAATCAACCAGGCCAAGCCAACTATAGAAATCGCAAACTTTGCGGGGGCTGCAGGGTTCATAAAACCCGGCGAAATCTACCGCGCCCGTCTAGCCGCAGATTTCGACACCAGATTTGATGTTTTTAAAGGCATTTTTGGTCCTGACACACAGAAATTCAGCTACGGCCAGGTGGGTGGATTCAAGTACATTAATCCGTCACCTAGCGAGAGCGCACGCTGTAACGAAACTGAATTACGACGCCAAAGTCCGCATCCTTCGGTGGTCTCGATAGTCAAGAAGTATGCCAGTGCCCTGAACATGGAATACAAAGACGTCGTTTTCAATTACGGAGATTTCTACAGCACCGAGCCACACACCGACATCTACTGCGGCAGTTGGATCGAGATTTACGACGTTCTTAACGGCGCTTTGCGTGAGCAAGCAGTACAGATTCAGACAGACAACTCTGGAGCCGTCAAGGCCGCCGGCGGACTCATCTCGGACTATGAACTCATGGCGACCGAAAAATTGCTTTCCGTGGGGGAAACCTTAACTGCAGCTATAGGCAGCGAAATCGATTGGCTTGAAACACCACTATCCCGAGGTTTCAAACCCATCACTTCACCTTCAGGTGCCAAAATCATCACAGCAATCCCCATGTACACACGCATCTACTCCCAAACTGGCGAGGAGTGGTACGTACCCAGTTATTACTACCTTTACTGGAATGGCGGAACGTACAGAGGCATGGCTGTCAAATCAGACCTAGTCACTTGGAAGCAAGGCTAAACGAATAGCTTGAGCTCGCCCTTCGACTCCTCGAGTCGGAGGGCGTTGCTCTTAACTATTTTCGATAAATCGCCAATGGTCTTTGGTGGGTTAATTTCCGAAAGAACCGCGTTGACCAGCTGGCCCTTCCCCTTCTTGTTGAAGTGGTTCAGTGCCCTGCCGCTGTTGGCATCGAAAACCTCGACCCAGTAGTGCTCAACATCAGACGGAATCGGAGCTAGTTCGACATAGGCCTTCGAGCGCAGGTCGATGATTGGGCCGTTTTCCAGTCGCTTCCATATCGGCTCGTGGGCGGGCGTCCAGATGTCTCTGAGGCTGATTCCCGGTAGGTTGGTCGTTCCGCTGAGGCGATAGTTGGGAATCAGGTTGTCGGCTGGAATCAGGCCGAACAAGGCGGATTGGATCAATACGGTGTCTTTGGCTCGCTCAAACATCGCCTTAGTGATCTGATTGTGCTCGGTTGGAGTGCCTTTGAGGCCTCTGCCATGAATCGCATCGTAGAGAGTTCCGTTGTAGCGGTAAATTGCCGGCATGGTTGGGGCGTCTTGAACCGCGAGGTTGACCTCGATCTGGTCGAGCTGTTTCTTTCCGAGTTTTAGAGCCTTCGCTGCCTCTTCAGGTTGCTGGCAGAGGGCCCTAAGCGCCTCATAGACTGCATCTCGGGCGGGGTTGAGGCCACCGAAGGTGAGTGCGACCTGAGAGATTGAGAGCGGCGAACCGCCCACCTCTTTGGTCTCTGATGGTGGCAACAAGAACAGCATGCTCACTAGCCTAAACTTGAGAAATGGTAAGACTAACCAAGATCTACACCCGCACCGGCGACGAAGGCATGACCGGGCTAAGCAACTTCTCGCGTGTTCGCAAGACCGACCCGCGCATCGAGGCTTATGCCGACGTGGACGAAGCCAACTCGGCGATCGGTGTTGCCGTCTCACTTGCTCACGGCGAGTTCGACGAAGAAACCCTTCACCTGCTCTCGCAGATTCAGAACGACTTGTTCGACCTAGGTGCAGACCTTTCGAACCCGCTAAACGAACACTACGAGTATGAGCCTCTTCGCGTTGACGCCGTCTGGGTTGACGCACTCGAAGCGGCCATCGACAAATACAACAAAGACCTACCAAAGCTCGACTCGTTCATCCTCCCTGGTGGATCAGGTTTGGCTGCCGGCCTGCACCTAGCCCGCACGGTTGTTCGCCGCGCAGAGCGCGCCACCTGGCACGCAATTGAGGAGCACGGAACCGAACCTGGCAAGAAGGGGAACTCCGAAGGCGGCATGAACCTAGTTGCCGTCAAGTACCTCAACCGTCTCTCAGACCTGCTCTTCGTGCTCGCCCGTTACGCCAACATCAAGCACGGTGGCGACGTCAAGTGGGTTCCGGCAGCTAACAGGCGCGAAAAACCTCAGAAGTAGAGAAAAACCCCCGACCACTGGCCGGGGGTTTTCTTTTAGGTTTGTTTAGACCAGTTCGGCGTGACGAGCCACGATCGTGACTACGTCGTGCTCGACCGAAAGGAACCCGTCTTCGGCGTTAGCAATAAGCTTTTCACCTTCAGGCAAGGTGATGCGCACTTCGCCCGAGGCAAGAATCGCGAGCATAGGCTCGTGACCAGGCATCAGACCGATTTCACCCTCAACGGTCTTGGCGACGACTAGCTTTGCAACGCCAGACCAAACGGCCTTGTCGGCGGCAACTAGCTCTACGCGAAGGGTTGAAGCCATGATTACTTGGTTTCCTTCTGGATTCGCTCCCAGTTAGCCATGACCATGTCCAAGCCACCGACGTTGAAGAACGCCTGCTCGGCTACGTGGTCAAGGTCACCGTTGGCGATGGCCGAGAAGCCTTCGATGGTGTCCTTTAGCGGAACGGTTGAACCCTTCACACCGGTGAACTTTTCAGCCATGTAGGTGTTCTGCGATAGGAACTGCTGAATACGGCGGGCACGTGAAACTGTGACCTTATCTTCTTCAGAAAGTTCTTCAACACCGAGGATGGCGATGATTTCCTGAAGTTCCTTGTTCTTCTGCAGGATTGCCTTGACTCGGGTCGCGGTCTCGTAGTGGTCCTTCGCGATGTAGCGAGGGTCGAGGATGCGCGAGGTCGAGGTTAGCGGGTCACTAGCTGGGTAGAGACCCTTCGATGCGATTTCACGCGAAAGCTCGGTGGTTGCATCGAGGTGGGCGAAGGTGGTCGCCGGGGCTGGGTCGGTGTAGTCGTCGGCAGGAACGTAAATTGCCTGCAGCGAGGTGATCGAGTGGCCACGGGTCGAGGTGATGCGCTCCTGAAGGAGACCCATCTCGTCGGCTAGGTTCGGCTGGTAACCCACGGCTGAAGGCATACGACCTAGAAGGGTCGAAACCTCAGAACCGGCCTGGGTGAAGCGGAAGATGTTGTCGATGAACAACAGCACGTCCTGCTTCTGAACATCGCGGAAGTACTCCGCCATGGTCAGTGCCGAAAGGGCTACGCGAAGACGCGTGCCTGGTGGCTCATCCATCTGGCCGAACACCAGTGCGGTCTTGTCGATAACGCCCGACTCGGTCATTTCTTCGATGAGGTCGTTACCTTCACGGGTACGCTCACCAACACCGGCGAACACCGAAACACCGTCGTGGTCTTCAGCAACGCGGTAGATCATTTCTTGAATCAGAACGGTCTTACCAACACCAGCACCACCGAAAAGACCAATCTTTCCGCCGAGAACGTATGGGGTTAGAAGGTCGATCGACTTAATGCCGGTCTCGAACATCTGAGTCTTCGACTCGAGCTGGTCGAAGGCAGGAGGCTGACGGTGAATTGGCCAGGTTTCCTTGATGACAATCTTCTCGCCAGGCTTGCCGTTGAGAACTTCACCGACGACGTTGAAAACCTTGCCCTTGGTGACATCGCCAACCGGAACCGAGATCGGCGCACCGGTGTCGATTACCGAGCCGCCGCGGACTAGTCCGTCGGTTGGCTTTAGAGCAATCGCGCGAACGAGGTCGTCGCCTAGGTGCTGAGCAACCTCGAGGGTGAGAGTGATTTTCTTTCCGCTCAGGTCGATCACAGTGGTCAGAGCGTTGTAGATACCTGGGATCGAGTCGTGTGGAAACTCGATGTCTACAACCGGTCCGTTAACTCGAGCAATACGCCCGGTTGCGGTCTTCATCTTCTCGGCCATTCTCTTTCTTTCTCTTTATGCGTCCTTGTCGGCGGTGACAAGTGCGTCGGCACCACCAACAATTTCGGAAATCTGCTGGGTAATCTCAGACTGGCGTGCAGCGTTCGACAGTCTTGTGTAGTTTTTGATCAGTTTGTCGGCGTTGTCGGTTGCCGACTTCATTGCCTTCTGGCGGGCGGCGTGCTCTGAAGCGGCCGACTGCAGCATGGCGTTGAAGATTCGGCTCTCGATATAGACCGGGAGGAGTGCGTCGAGCACCTTGTTTACGTCTGGCTCAAACTCGTAAAGCGGGAACACTTCGTCGCTGGTTGGAGCCTCGACGCCTTCGACAACCTCTAGAGGCAGTAGGCGAACAACTTCTGGAACCTGCGAAATCATCGAAACGAAGCGGTTGAAGACCAAGTGAATCTCTTGGACGCCCTCTTCACCGAATGCGGCTAGGACCGTGTCGGCGATTGCCTTGGCGGTGTCGAAGACCGGAAGGTCGGTGCCACCGATCCAGCTCTGCTGAGCCTCGCGGCGTCTGAAGTTGAAGAACGAAACGGCTTTGCGACCGACCAGGTAGTAGTCGATCTCTTTGCCCTCGGCCTGGAGCTTATTGGTTAGCGCCTCGGACTCCTTGAGCACGCTCGACGAGAACGCACCGGCAAGACCGCGGTCAGAGGTGAAGACCACGATCGCTGCGCGAGTGATCTTCTCTGGCTCGGTGGTTAGCGGGTGCTTGACGTTCGAGTAAGTTGCAACGGCCGAGACGGCGCGGGTAACCGCGCGCGAATACGGAGTAGCGGCGGCGACACGTGCTTGCGCTTTGGCAATACGTGAGGCCGAGATCAACTCCATTGCGCGAGTGATCTTCTTGGTCGTCTGGGCAGACTTAATTTTCTGCCTATAGACCCGAAGTTGCGCTCCCATGATTTATTCCTTACTTACTT
>CAIJJH010000129.1 GCA_903820955.1 uncultured Micrococcales bacterium | reverse complement strand
TCGAGGGTCATCAAGGCTTTGTGAAGAAACTGGTTTACGTCGCCGGCGGTTCTTATCTGATGTTGGCAATCGCCAGCATCTATGTTCTGTTCTTTCAAAGGTAAAATGGGCCCATGGTCTTTTCTGCGGATATCTTTTTCACCGGTTTGCTAGTTCTTGCGTCTCTCGCAATCGCAGCAATTTCGGTCCTCGTTCTCTACAAGCTTTTCAAGGGTCAGAAGTAGTTGTTCGAACTGCCCGAAGGCTTACCAATCGAGCTGACCCCGTTGTCTTTCCTTATTGGTTCTTGGGAGGGCACGGGCATCATTGCCTTCGAAGGCAAAGAGCACGAGTTTCACCAGCGCATTGAGTTCGCCGATGGCGGCCACGGCACGCTCACCTACATTTCGACTGCGTCGCTAGACGACGACAACAAGACCGCGCTTCCCAGCGAGCTGGGCTACTGGCGGGTTGCAAGACCTCGGCAAGACTTCGACGCTGGCCCCGGCTTGTTGCCTGGAGTAGGCGAAACCACGATCAAGATGCACGAAGATCTTGAACAGTATCGAAACGCGACCGGCGGATTCGACATCGAAGTTTCAACTATCCACCCCGGTGGCTCGGCCGAGCTTTATAACGGCTACGTCAAGCTGGCCCAGATTCACCTTGCCAGCGCTCACGGAGTCGCTTTTGAGAGCGCAAAAATCTATCGCCACAGCACCAGGATCTACGGGCTCGTCGAAGGCGCACTGCTTTGGGTCTGGGATATCGCAATGCCCGGCGGCGAGCTGAAGTCGCACGCGTCCGCCCGCTTGGAACGTGTTGGGTAATGCCAAACCCACTGCTCGAGCAACGAGCGCTCGCCGAAGGTAAGGCGCTAGCGCCGCTCACCGACCGTGCGGTGATTGCCATTGACGGCAACGACCGTCACACTTGGCTGAATTCGATCCTGTCGCAAGAACTTCGCTCGCTTGGCGAAGGCCAGAGCGCCGAAGCACTGCAGTTAGACCCCCAAGGTCACGTCGAGTTTGTTTTGCACCTAGTCGAGGATGGCGAGCGCACCTGGGCAATCGTTGAAGACTCCACTAAGGAAGCGCTTTTGGTCTGGCTCGAAAAAATGATCTTTCGCTCGGACGTCCGGGTGACCGATCACCCAGAACTCAAGGTGTTCTTCGGAATCAATACCGACTTCGGCATTACCTGGGTTGACCCGTGGCCAAGCGTTGTTGGCGGTGGAGTGCGTTATGCGCAAGACGCCCCGGTGTTCAATGGTCGAGAGCACATTCTCGATTCGGCTCCCGAGATCGAGCTGGTGCCTTTAGACGCGGCCGAAGCGCTTCGAGTTGCCGCCCGCCGCCCGCGCCAGGCCAACGAGGTTGATGATCGCACGCTTCCGCACGAACTCGACTGGCTCTCAACGGCGGTGCACCTGAGTAAGGGCTGCTACCGCGGCCAAGAGAGCGTTGCCAAGGTTCACAACCTGGGTCACCCGCCGCGCAGATTAACGTTCTTGCACCTCGATGGCTCCAACCACCTGTTGCCAGAAGAGGTCGATGTGACACTCGATGGCAAGGTTGTTGGCCGAGTGACCTCGGTCGCTAATCATTACGAAATGGGCCCGATAGCGCTCGCCGTGCTCTCTCGTTCGGTGCCTGTCGAGGCAACGCTGATGGTCGGAAATGTTTCGGCCGCTCAAGAGGTAATCGTCCCGCCAACGGCAGGCAAGGCCGCAGCGTTGCCGCCTCGAAGTGAGTTGAATCAACGCCGATGAACATCAAGTGGAGCTTGAAGGACGCCCTCGCGAGACTTTTCGATTCGATCGTTCCGATTCTGCAGATTGTTTTCGCCGCCGGCG
>CAIJJH010000128.1 GCA_903820955.1 uncultured Micrococcales bacterium | reverse complement strand
TGCAGTTCATGGCCTTGGTGGGATACACCCAAGTAATTGATCAATGAAAGGCACGAAAATGGATTTAACTCAGCACCTCGCTGTGTACAACATGCTTTCACTAGGTATTGCAAGCATGCTCTTCACCAGCGTCTTCCTATGGATCGGACGCGAGCGCGTTCTTCCTAAGTACCGCCTTGCAGTAATGGTTTCGGCAACCGTAACCTCGATCGCCGCCTACCACTACTTTAGAATGTTTGACTCGTTCAACCACGCCTACCCAGTGGGCGGCAACGTCGACGCTGGTTTCGCTGGCTACAACGTTGGTTACCGCTACGTGGACTGGTTCCTAACCGTTCCACTGCTATTGGTAGAACTAGTTGCAGTTCTTGGTCTAGCCCGCGCAATTCAGTCATCGTTGCTAAAGCGTCTGGTTCCAGCCGCCGCACTGATGATTGTTCTGGGTTACCCAGGCGACATGCACACCCAGCTATTCGGTCTTTCGAATGGCACCTGGGGCGCACTTTCGACCATTCCGTTCCTTTACATCATGTACGTCCTGTTCGTCGAGATCAGCAAGAGCCTCGCGACTCAGTCAGCTAAGGTCCAGGGTCTGCTAAAGGGAGCACGTTTGCTTCTAATCGCAACCTGGGGCGTCTACCCAATCACGTTCATTCTTGCGATGAACAACACTGGTTCGCCATCGTTCCCTGACGTTGTAGCTCGCGAAATCGGCTACAGCATCGCAGACATCCTGGCTAAGTGTGTATTCGGTCTGATCATCTTCACCGTTGCACGCATCAAGTCGGCTGAAGAAAGCAAAGAGTTCGCTGCTGCAGAGCACCGCGACTAATAAGCACTAAAAGAATGGTGGGAGGGCTTAGCGGCTCTCCCACCATTTCTTTTGCCCAAGAAATGGACTAAACGTGACTGAACAAAAATCAACCTCGCGAGTGCGACTAGTTCTCAAAGCAGGCTCTGCCGTCTTTGGAGTAAGCGCCCTGTTGCTGATTGCTGCGCCGGCAGTATTCAACGGCCTGCTCGGGCTCAACAGCACGCCCGACCTGGAGTGGGCCATGAGAATGATCGGCATCACTCTGGTCGCCCTAGCCGGCAACATGTTCTCTGTTGCAAGCCGCGGCAGTGAAACCTCGGTTCGGTTCTCAGCCCGTGTCATGCAGATAAGCGCCTTTGCGCTCGGTGTGCTGACCCTGTTGATTCCAACCACGCTCAACTGGTTCACGATCCTCTACTCAATGGTCGGTTTCGGCTTCTCAGCCGCCTACACCTGGGCCACCCTTACCAAGAAGTAAAATCTCATCGTGAAGTTCATACTTTTTGTGATTGATGACCAGCTCGAGAAGGCGCCGGCCAACGAAATGGCCGACATCGACGCGTTTAACGACAGACTCGAAGCCGATGGCCACTGGATCATGGCCGCTGGAATCTATGACCCGAGCAGAGCCACTTTGTTCGACAACCGCAGTGGCGCAGGCCTCAGCCAGGCAGGTGCATTTGCAAAAGCAGACGAGCACATCAGTGGGTTTTGGATCATTCAGGCAGACAGCCGCGAAAAAGCCGAAGAGCTGGCTACGGCTGGCTCAAAGGCATGTAACCGAAAGGTCGAGCTTCGGCCATTTATTGGCTAAACAGCCACCGATTTGTCGGCGCTGACCGTCTTGAAGGTTCCGCGCTCGGTTAGTTCAAGAGCGACTGGGTCGCCAATTGATCCCGTGAATCCTTGGGTGCCTGCAATTTCAAAGCCCAGGAGCTTATAAACACCATCGGTGTCGAGAACCACACGACCGGCATAGTGAGTGCCATCGTCGATGATTTCTGACTCATCGAAATAGAACGGCCCGGTTGGCGAATCGGCTGGCGCACTGTAGGTCGCACTGATTTGGGGGCGACCGCTGGCTGCGTCGATGTCTGGGCCACCGGCACAGAAAATCACGACAAAGCGTTCGTCAACCTCGACGATTTGAAAAACCTCGAGTTGGGCAAAACCCGTTGGACCAGTGAGCGCCGGTTGAATGGTCCACGAGTTCAAATCGGTTGAGGTTGCGTGACCCACGGTTCCTCGGTTCATGGTGTCAAAGCCCTTGAGTCGGGCAGTCACGAGCATGTGCCAAAGGCCGTCGCGCTGGTCGAAGAACACCCAAGGATCACGCCAAGCCTCTTCGCGCCAGCTCAAGGCAGCGGCACTTGCGGCAAAGTCATTTTGGTCTAGTCGCTCATAAAGAGACTCGTCTGCCTCGACAACAAGGTCGGTCTGCGTGAACGAGAAAAGGTCGTCGCCAATCGCGCGACCAACACGCTGAACTAGACCGCCCTCGTGCGACTTGTTGGTGCCGGTGAAGAAGATGTTGAACTTGCCGTCGGGAGCTTTGAAGACGCTTCCGGTCCAAATCGCTCGGTCGTTCCAAGCACCGGCAGCCCCAGGTTGCAGCACCGTGCCGTGGTGAGTCCAGTTAGTTAGGTCTGGCGACGTTGAGTGCCCAACGGTGGCATTGCCGTGGCGCAGCTCAGGGTCGCCCAGCGAGCGAGGTGCCTTGAGATAAAAGATGTGCCACAGGCCGTCGAGCTGCTCGGGATACAGCCAGCAGTCCCAAACCCAGTCGTTGGGCAACGTTAGCGCCATTGTTTAGCCCTTCACTGCCGACGAAGCGACGCTCTGAATGAAGAATCGCTGGAATGAGAGGTAGACGATCATGACCGGCAGAATCAGCAAGACACCGAATGCAAAAATCGTGCCCCAGTCCTTTTGCTGCTGCTGAAAGAAGACCGTCATTGCCAGTGGCAACGGGCGAACATCGGCGCTGTCGACCATCATCAACGGAAACAGAAATGAGTTCCAGGCAGCCAAAAAGCTCAGGATGGTAACCGATGCGAAAACCGGCCTAGACATCGGCACCAGAATCTGAAAATAGACGCGCCAAGGTCCGGCGCCGTCGATGCGGGCGGCCTCTTGAATCTCTGATGACAACCCGATGAAGAATGTGTAGAACAGGAACACCGAGAACGCGCTGGCTACAAAAGGTATGTACTGAGCAAAGAGCGTGTTGCGGTAGTCGTTGAGCAGGTCATAGAGCGGAACCGCGATTGCCTCGAACGGAAGAATCACCAGCAAAACCACAAAGCCCAAGATGACGTTGCGTCCGGTCCAGCGAAGACGAGCTAACGCATAGGCGAGCATCGAGTTAACGACCAAGCCGCCAAAGACAATGGCAACCGTGACGATGATTGAGTTGACATAGAACTTGTAAAAATACCCAGTCGCCTCGCCGTCGAAAGCCTTGAATACATTGGAGTAATTCTCGAGCGTTAGGTGTTCTGGAATAAACCCACCTAACCCGCTGAGAACCTCGTTCTTAGGTTTGAACGACCCGATCAACAGGTATGCAATAGGTGCAAAAAAGATGAGGGTTACGAGCGATAGAAATCCATAGCTAGCAAGGTTCTTGACCAACTTGCGCGTCTTGCGGCGACGATGCGCCTGCCTGTTGTCGATTTGTGCGACTGAGTTCGTTCTCACTTTATTTCTTTCTCTTGACGCAGAACCAGTCTTTGAACAACTGTGATGGCGATGATGATAATGACAAACACCACGGTCATTGCCGAGCCCTTGCCGACATTGTCGTCGGTTAGGGCCGCGGTTACCGACTGATACATAACGGTGCTGGTTGTGCCAAGCGGGCCGCCAGAGGTCAAGATGAAAATTTGGTCGAATAGGCGAAGCGAGAAAATCGTGGTGATGATCACGACGAAAACTAGTGTGTTGCGCAGGCTCGGGAGAGTGACTGCACGAAACTGCTGCCACTTGCCGGCCTTGTCAAGCGATGCCGCCTCGTAGAGTTCCATTGGGATTTCTTGGAGCCCAGCCAAAACGATGACCATTTGAAAACCGACTCCGGCCCAGATGGACATCAGAGCTATGGATGCGAGTGCAAGCCCTGGGGTGCCAAGCCAGTCAATAGGGTTTATGGCTCCGCCAGAGATTGAGTGCAGCAACGAGTTGAACATTCCTCTTAGATCGCGCGAATAAAAGAGCGACCAAATGACGGCGACCAGCGACATCGGAAAAACCACTGGCATAAAGAAAAAGGTTCTAAAAAACGCGATTCCCTTGAGCTTCTGGTTAAGAAGCAAAGCTAGGGCAATGGCCAGACCTGTCTGAAGTGGCACGACAATCAGAGCAAATTGAAAGTTGTTTCCGAGTGCCTGCCAAAATGCTGGGCTGGTTTCTGGGTCAAAGAGGATTCGACGGTACTGTTCAAATCCCATGAAGTTTGAGTGACCGCTCGAAAGGTGCACGTTATAAAACGAGAGCACGAAGGCGGTGACGAAAGGAATGATGACGAAGAGCAAAAGCATCAGCGATGCTGGAAGGCTCATAAGAATTCCGGCCCACTGGTCATAGCCAAAACGCTTCTTGCGCGACTTGCCCATAGGAGCCTTTGCGGTGCTCGCCATTTTTGCCTGCCTGTGAATCAAAATTTTGATTGGAGTTGGGTGCTTTTCTTATTGGCTAAACCCGAGGGTGGGACGGTTCGAAAACCGACCCACCCTGGGCAACCTAGCAAGGAATTACTAGTTCTTGTAACCGTTGTTGTCAGCGTAGTCCTGATCAATCGCCTTAGCGGCCTTGGTCAGGGTAGCCTGTGGGTCAGCGCCATCCCAGATGGACTGAACAGCCTGGCTGAACGTGGTGTTGATGAACGGCCATGCTGGGCTAATCGTGCGAGGCACTGTGACACAGTCAGCAGTTGGGTTAGCCGAACCACAGCTCTTTGCTAGCTGCGCTGCGTAGAGAGCCAAGAGGCCACCCTTAGCGTAGTCAGCGTTGGCTGCCAAAGCGGTGGTGGTTGCAGGAACTGCACCGTTCTGGTTGGTTAGGTTGTTGATCCAGGCATCCTGAGTAATGAACTCAAGGAAGGTAGCAGCAGCCTTCTGGTGAGCCGACTTTGCGCCGATTGCCCAGCTGTGCGAGCCCTGACCCGACTTGGTTCCCATGCCAAAGTTTGGCAGTGGAATCAGTTCTGCGTCAGCGCCAACGGTTGCCTTGATGGCTGGAGCAGCCCAGTGGCCGATCCATGCAAGAGCAACGCGCTTGGTCTGGAATGCAGAGTCGTCTGCGTCTGGGTCGCTGTAGGCCTTCCACGATGCGAAGGTCTTCATTGCGGCAGCAACCTCCGGTGCATCCATGGCGCCAACGGCAGAGCCGTTGTTAACAAGAGGCTGACCAGCCGAGTTGACGATTGGGCTGAATGCATAGCCTGCCCAGCCGCCGCCAATGCCATAGTTCTCCTTGAAGGTGATGGCCTTGTGACCAGTAGTGCTAGCAGAGACCTTCTTTAGAACGCTGGTGAACTCATCTGCGGTCCATGCGTTCTCAGGAGTGGTAGGAACGTCGGTGACGCCGGCCTTAGCAAGCATCGCCTTGTTGCCCCAGAGCGAAAGACCTGAGTCATACTGCGAAACCGAGTAGGTGTTGCCGTCTGAGTAGGTGCCTTCAGCCTGAATCGAGGCAAGCTCGTTCTTAATGGTTGCATCAGCAACGAGGCCGTTTAGCTTGGCTAGCTTGCCAGCATAGGCAAGAGCACCAAGGGTCTCGCCATCGAACTCGAATGCATCAGGAAGTGCGTCGACCTTGGTGGTCTTCAGAGCGGTTCCCATGTCAGGAACAAACTTGAGGGTTACCTGGATCTCTGGGTGTGCTTTGTTGAACGCGGCAACTTCTTGCTTTGCTGCGTTAACTTCGCCAGTCTGGCCCTGCATTGCCCAAACGGTGATGGCCTGGTTGCCACCGTCGCTTGAACAACCAGTCAAACCGGCAACTGCGAGAGCAGCGCTAGCTGCAAACGCAAGAATGCGGGTGCTGTTTTTCATTGTGTTCTCCTATTTAGCGTTAGCCGATTCGACGGGGCCGAACCTTTTTTTGCGCTTCGAGTGGTTGCCCTCCCTGGCGCGACTTCCAAGTGGTTGGAAGTTTGGGTAATCTTTTCGCTACTTTTATCAACACGAGTCGATTACTCTCTATAACAATAAAACCTATAATCGACACGAGTCAACAAATAGCGATAACATTTTGATTACAATGGGAAGAGTATAGATTGACTGGCAGGCACGAAAGGATCAAGCATGGCAAAACGCGCTGACGTCGCCAAGCTTGCTGGCGTTGCCGAAAGCACTGTGTCTTATGCGCTGACGGGCGCACGACCAATCGCCGAAGAAACCAAAGCTCGAATCTTCAAAGCTATGGCTGATCTCGACTATCGACCAAACGCCATGGCTCAGGCCCTGCGCAGCGGCAACAGCAAAATGATTGCCATGCTATTTGGTGACCAAGAACGTGGCATCTCAGACGGCGACCTCGAATACGTGCTTGCTGCAGCCAACGAGGCAAGATCTTTTGGCTACCACCTCATTCTTTGGCCGGTTCGCCGGCGCGCCATCGAAGACGTGGTCATACAGGCAGATTCGGGTCTGTTGGCTGGCGCCATTTTGATGGAAGTCTCGCTCGACGACGATCGCGTCAAACTTCTTAAGAAACACGGCATTCCGTTTTCGCTGATCGGCAGAACCAAAGACAAGGCCGACACTATTTTTGCCGACCGAGACTTCGAGGCGGCGACGAAGCTGGCAATTAGACACTTGGTTCATCTCGGACACAAAGACCTGGCGTTCTTGAGCACCTCGACTGCAAACGTAGTAGAAAAAATCGGTGCGACCGTTCGCGCCGAGAAGGCAGCCATCGCGGCAGCCAAAGAGCTTGGGGCAAGCCTGTCGATCATTCACTCTGAAAACAGCATCCAAGATGGCCTCGAAGCCGCTAAGGAGTTTTTGAAAAAGCACACCAAGTGCACAGGTGTGGTCAGCCTGAATGCTGAAGGTCTAATCGGCTTCGCCAGGGGGCTGCAGCGAAACGGCTGGAACATCGCAGCCGATGTATCAATAATTTGCATCTCGACCACCAACGCAGGAGCCCTTGCGTTTGACCCGCCGCTAACCACAGTGACTCCCCCTGCCAACGAGATCGGCGCTGCCGCAGCTCGCGAACTCATCCGTGCACTTGAAGGCCAGGATGACAACGAGCCACAGAAGCTGTTTGTTGGAGAACTGGTTGTGCGCGAGTCCACCGGCCCTGCGCGCACCGGAAAACTAAAGCGCTAGTAGTTCAGTGTCAACCGAGGTGTTCGGCGAAGAACGACTCGACTCGCCGCCAGGCATCTTGGGCGTCTTCTGGATATTGTTTTCGCTGAAATTTTGCGCCAATTGGGCCAACAACTTGACCACGCCTCTTCAGCGGGTTTTAATCTTGCCAGCCTTTGTTGTCACTAGGCGTCCTAGCGAATCAACGCTCTTGAGGCTAAAGGAACAGGTTCCAGCCTTTAGGCCCTTGAGGTAGCTGCCGCTGACCTTACAAACGAGACGGGACGCAGCCGAGACAGTCACTTTTAGCGATCCCTTTGGCTTTTGGGTTACTTTTAGAAGCTTGCCCACCGCGACGAAACTCAACTTGAACAGTCTCGGAGTCTGGTAGTTCAAAGATGGATCAGTGCCCTGAAATGTGAAGCCTCGGGTTTTGGTGACTGAGCCAGAATCTGGGTTGGTAATAACGATATCTTGGGCGCCGTATAAGCCAGAGGGGTTAAAGCAGGTTAGAGCATTAGCGGAGAGGAATATGTTTGGGGAGCAAGGGGATCCGCCCACCGTCACCGTTGAACCGCTAACAAAGCCGGTGCCCACGATGTCGATCCAGATTCTCTCTGCGGTTGCTCCAGTGGCAGGTGACACGGAGTTAATTGTTGGGTTTGAGATCGGGATTTGATAAGTGAACGCGCCAATCTTGGTTGCCTGTTGGGTGTCAGGGTTTCTAACCGTCACATCGGCAACTCCTAGACTGCCTGAGGGAGTGCGACAGGTTAGCGAGGTTTCGGAGACAAAGGCAACATTCGTGCATGTTCCCCCACCGACCGTAACCGTTGCTCCACTTACAAAAGCAGTACCGGTGATTGTCAGGTTTGTTCCCCCGGCCATAGATCCAACCAAAGGTGATATAGAGGTAATGGTTGCGCCAGGCAGCGATGTGAAGAAACTTGGTGGAACCGTTTCCCAGGTCGAGCCGTTATCAGGCGAATAGGTCAAAGTTGCATTCGCTCCACCGCCGTATTCGTAATACCAAGCATCGAGGGCGTAGGCGTGGCCACCAACAATTGAAATATCCGAATAGACACTGCCCGAACGACCCTTCAACACCCAGTCGTTCGTAATCACCGGGGTTTCGTCGAGTGACAACCAGAACCCATCGTCGGCAAGTGCCTGAAAGGCGTAAACGCCGGTGCTTGGGAATCTAACCGACCCTGTGTAGTGGACCAAAACAAACTCTGGCTGGCAACCGGCAACGATTCCGCCAAATTGCGCATCGAAGTCTGCGTCGATGTTGTCCACGTGAGTCCAAGCGCCTTCGCAAAGCGTGTAAGGCTGGCGCTCGGGAGTGTTTCCAGGATCGTAGCTGTAAACCTTGACGTTCAGGCCCACAGTTGCTTCGGCTTGTGCGCCGGAAGAGACAATAAGTGCAAGGGCTGCAGCCAGGGCTGCAGTCGAGATTAAGGCGATAAGTGCTCTCATCGTCTTCATTAATCCCCTCGCTTAGTTTTGTCTTCAGTCATCTGTCTGAAAAGTGAGATTTTATCTACTCTAGCGAACACCTAGAGGCGTGCGGACTTTTGCCATAGGCTTTGAAGCAACCTGATGGTTCTAGGTTTAGGCGGACATTTACATGGCGAAAGCTAGAAATCGGGCTCTAGCCTTTCTTCGTTCGAGTCATCCGATTCCCTGTCTGGCCGTCGCGTCTTTTGCGGCACTTTTCGCCTTCGTCAACAGTCTTTCGCTGGGCCGAAGTTCGTTGATTTTCTTGGCGGTACTGCTCCAGCAAATTTCGGTCGGCCTTTCAAACGATTGGCTCGACGCCAAGCGCGACAAGGCCGCAGGTAGGGCAGACAAACCCACGGTGAACGGGCTTGTGAAGGTCTCTCAACTTCGAGCCGGGTCGCTGATCGCAGCGGGCCTTGCCGAATTAGTGGCCAGTTTGATTGGCCTCGGGCCAGCGGTTGTGATGCTGCTAATGCTGATCTTTGGTTGGGCATACAACCTTGGCATGAAGAACAATTGGTCTTCGGTGATTCCATATGCTCTCGGATTTGGTAGCGTTCCTGTTTTCACCGGTCTCTCCGCTCCGCAACCCTACTGGGTGCCAACCTGGGTCGTGGTGGTTTCGGCGCTACTCGGGGTTTCTGCGCACTTCGCGAACGCACTGCCCGACATGATCGCCGACAAACTCACTGGCGTGAACGCGCTACCCCACATTCTGGGGCAACGGATCTCGGCTCTAGTGATTGCCGGTACGGCGATGCTGGCAACACTTCTGACCGTCAGTCAATCGCCACATTTGGCACTAGCTGTCGCCGTGGCCGGCGTGGCGATCACGGTTGGTTTGGTAGGTTTTGCAAGCGTGCTTTCGTTGCGCGCAATGCCGCCGCGGGTCGTGTTTCCGCTACTGATACTAGCTTCGCTCACCAACGTGATTCTTGTGGTGTTGGGCACTAAGAAATAGGCCTAGCCTTACGATCGCCTTGTATTTAGCGCTGAGACCTTTTAGCAACCCTCATCAAGACGAGGCCAACACTTAGTAGCGCAAAACCAACAGCCGGAAGAGGCGAGTCGGTCGCACCTGTGGCCGCAAGGCCGCTCTTCTCAGTTTGATCAAAGACAACTGGCTCATCTGTGGAGGCTGGCTTGAAGCTCATGACCACAATTCCAGAACCGCCTGCGTAGGCAAACGAGTCCTCTGGGTCGGTACCGCCACCGCCACCTCCGGTGTTGGCTTCACCAGGTGTGCCGTTGGCTTTCTCTCCCTGAGTGCCGTTGGTGTATCCCCAAGAGCTACCGCGGCCACCGCCACCGGCGCCACCGGCACCACCACCAGTTGTCACGGGCTCAGCCGAGCAAAAATAGTCCGAGTCTGAGGTTCCCGGTGCGTTCAAGCCGCAGTAAGCATCGTCGTTGGAGTTGATTCCTCCGCCACCGCCACCGCCGTAAATCGTCGGGGTTCCGGTGATCGAACTCGAGACACCATCTCCGCCTTTGCCGCCGATGTGATACAGCGGTGGGTTTGAGCCGACCGACCCTGCTCCACCGCCGCCGCCTGCGCCGCCGTACCCACCGTAGAAACTATTTGTTCCATCGGTTCCCTGGCCAGGGGTTCCGTGACCTATACAGCTAATGTCTGCACAGTCCCAGGTTCCACCACCGCCGCTGGCTCCATCGCCAGCGTGCTGGTCCAGCTGACCACCTAAGCCGCCACCGAGCGCGGTCACCGTAGCAAAAACAGACGAACTTCCAGAAGTTGACATCGGGCCACCGCCATCGTTTCCGCCACGACCACCGGTACCGCCCGAACCTACG
>CAIJJH010000127.1 GCA_903820955.1 uncultured Micrococcales bacterium | reverse complement strand
GTCGAGGCGATGGGTCGCATCATGCCCGAGGTTTCGCAGGCAACCAGCGAGTGGGTCATCGCAAACCTTGACCGCCGTGGCGCCCAGATCCACCTCAACACCCAGCTTCAGTCGGCAGTTGGCGGCAAGGTCGAGCTTTCGTCTGGCCTAACCTTCGAATCGGACGTAATCGTCTGGACCGCTGGCGTAATGGCTCACCCTTACGTTCGCAACACCGACCTACCACTTGACGACCGCGGACGCGTAACCGCGAAAGCGACGCTTCAGATCACCGACGGCGACGACATCGTCGAAGGTGCCTGGACAGCCGGTGACGTATCGGCAGTGCCAGACCTCAGCGGTTTCGGTGTCGGTGGCTTCTGTGTTCCTAACGCCCAGCACGCAGTGCGTCAGGGCAAGCTACTGGCCAAGAACGTTACCGCCGCGATCCGTGGTGAAGGCATCAAGGAATACTTCCACAAGCCTCTAGGCGCCGTAGCTGGTCTCGGCATCGGTGTCGGTGTATTCCAATACAAGAAGCTAGCCATCACCGGCCTGCTCGCCTGGTTTATGCACCGCGGCTACCACGGCCTCGCAATTCCGATGTGGGAGCGCAAGATCCGCGTCGCCAGCGGTTGGGTCTGGAACCTAGTTCTTCGCCGCGACATCGTCGGCATTAGCGCCACCAAGGGCCCTCGATTACAGTTTGAGACCTACGCGTCCAAGCCGAAGAAATAATAAAGCTGAACGCCGAAGGTCCGAAGAAATTCGGACCTTTTTCGTTTAGGCCCCTTTAGCCCAATGGCAGAGGCAGACGACTTAAAATCGTCACAGTATGGGTTCGAGTCCCATAAGGGGCACAAGCAGTGTTCGCTCTAAGCGCGAAGCCCGGATTCAAATCCGTCGCCGGTCGGTCTTAGTCTTTAACTAAGACGCACTGGCGTCAAAAGGAGCAGCAGTAATGGACATCGTCCTCTGGGTAATTCTTGGTGTTGTAGTTCTGGCCGGTCTTTGGCTTTGGAGCACATACAACGGTTTGGTCACACTCAACGAGCGCGTTAGCGAAGCTTGGAGCGATATCACGGTTCAGCTCAAGCGTCGTGCCGACCTGATTCCTAACCTCGTTTCTACCGTTCAGGGTTACGCGACTCACGAGAAGTCAGTGTTCACCGATGTGACCGCCGCACGTGCCGCAACGGTTTCTCCGGCAGCGCTTGCTAGCCCGGCTGCTGCAGCCAAGGCTGAGAGCGGTCTGCAGTCGACTCTGAAGAGCCTCTTTGCTGTCGCCGAGGCCTACCCAGACTTGAAGGCAAACCAGGGCTTCTTGGATCTTCAGGCAGAGCTGGCTAACACCGAAGACAAGATCATGGCTTCGCGTCGTTTCTACAACGGTGGCGTGCGCGACTTCAACATCAAGATCAAGCAGTTCCCGCAGACTCTGTTTGTGGCAAAGCTCGGTTTCACTGTTCGTGAGTTCTTCGAGGTAGCCGACCAGGCTGCAATCGCTGAGCCACCACAGGTCAAGTTCTAGGAGCTTTATGTATTCGGCTATTGCCGCCAATAAGCGCAACACCATAATCATCGTTGGGCTGTTCATCGGTCTGATTGCCGGTGGTTCTCTCTGGTGGGGCTACTCGACTGGTAACGGTTCGAGTGCTTTGTTTATCATCGGCTTTGCCGCGATCTACACCGTGTTTCAGTACTACATCTCGACCGGACTCGCTGTCGCGATGAGCGGGGCAGTGCCGATTCAGAAGAGTGACAACCCTAGGCTCTGGAACATCGTCGAAAACATTGCCATTTCGCAGGGCATGCCCATGCCCAAGGTCTATGTGATTCCAGATGACGCTCCCAACGCCTTTGCGACCGGTAGAAAGCCAGACAAGGCCGTTGTTGCTGCAACCTCCGGGTTGCTTGCGATCATGGACGACAGAGAGCTCGAGGGCGTTATGGCTCACGAGATGGGTCACGTTCGCAATTACGACATTCGCGTTTCGGCTGTTGTCTTCGGTTTGGTTTCGGCCATCGGTGTTCTCGCCGACTTTGCGATTCGCATGAGCTTTTGGTCGAACAACTCTCGCAGCCGTGACGACAACGGCTTGGGTCTGGTGTTCTTGGTTGTTGGCATCGTCGGTAGCATCGTGGCTTTTCTCATCGGGCCACTGGTGACCGCTGCCGTTTCGCGCCAGCGCGAATACCTAGCCGATGCAACCTCCGCCGAGATCACCCGTTACCCCGAAGGATTGGCATCTGCCCTCGCGAAGCTGGGTCAATACGGCAAGCCGTTGCGTCGCAAGTCTTCGAGCATGGCTCATATGTACATCGCCGACCCGGTCAAGCCTGGTTTGGTCGAGCGCGTCTTTTCGACTCACCCACCGATTCCAATGCGAATCGAGCGCCTGCGCGCGATGGGCGGCAAGTTCTAGCCAAGAAGTTCGGCTAGGTTGCCCTTCGGTTCGATAATCGTTTGGTTGAGTCCTTGCCAGGTTTTCACTGTTTCTAGGTGCTTGGTCATCGCCTTGGCTAATTGCCGAACCTCGGAGTTTTTGAGCTCTGCTTCGTGCCAGCTGGCCTTCGCTAGGAGGTTTCCCGGCTTTCTATCGCTCTTGAGATCGATTCGTCCGACGAGTTTGCGGTCATGCAGGATCGGGAGCGTGTAGTAGCCGAAGATGCGCTTAGGTTCGGGCGTGTAAATCTCGATGCGGTAGTTGAAGCCCCACATGCGTTCGATTCGGTCGCGGTTCCAGCAGACCGGGTCGAATGGGCTCAGAATCGTCGTTCTGGCGCCTTTGGTGTCGAGATTGTCTAGTTGCACGCCTTTGGCGATGTAGGCCGGCTCAAGCCAACCCTCGACCTTTACTTGTTCCAACTCGCCCTTGTCGAGCAGGTTTTGAAGGATGTGTTTGTGGTTGATTGGTTTCATACGATGCCAGTCGCTGAGATCGCGGTAGGTGGCAACTCCAAAAGCCGTGGCCGCCTGGAGCATTAGCTTTTCCTTTGCCGAGTCTGAGTCGGGAATGTGGTCGAGAATGTGTCGGGGGAGCACCTGTTCGGGTAGTGCATACAGCCGCTTGAAGGAGTTGCGTCCGGCTGAGACCAGTTCGCCGACCAGGAACATATATTCGAGTGCCCGCTTTTGATCGCTCCAACCCCACCAGCTGCCTTTTCGATCATTGGCTTCGGTTTCGAATTGGTTGGTTGACATAGGGCCGTTTGCCTTGAGCTGGTTGTGAATCTGATCGACGAGTTTCTTCGACTCGGCCTTCATGCCCCACTTGTTTTCGTAGCGGTCGCGGTAGGCGTCCATTCGCCAGCGATACAGCGGCCAGTTCTCTAGGGGAATAATCGAGGCTTCGTGAGCCCAGTATTCGATGAGGGTTGGGTGAAATCCGCCCATCAGGTCGTCGAGCTCGGATTTGGGGTAGTTGCCGAGGCGGCTGAATAGAGGTAGGTAGTGGGCACG
>CAIJJH010000126.1 GCA_903820955.1 uncultured Micrococcales bacterium | reverse complement strand
TCGAGTGCTCGGCTATGACCTACGCGGAATTCGGCGAATCCTTCGACAGTCACGGTGGCGGGCTCGACCGGAGGTTTCCGCACCACGAAAACGAGCTGGCGCAATCGAGCGCGGCCGGTTACGAGTTTGCTAGCTACTGGATGCACAATGGCCTAGTCACGGTTTCGGGGCAGAAAATGTCCAAGTCGCTTGGCAACGGCGTCTCGGTCGATGAGGTATTCGATCAGGGGAGCCCCGCGGCTGTTCGCTACTGGCTCGGATCGGCGCACTACCGATCGAATCTCGACTATTCCCCAGGCGTTATCGCCGAGGCCGAAACCGCGCTTTCACGCATCAAAAACCTCATGGCTCGAAACTCAACCGCTGTTGCCACCGAGGTGCCCGCAGAATTCAGGAACGCCATGGACGCCGACTTCCATGTTCCAGGAGCGCTCGCAGTGCTGCATGACGCGGTTCGTGCCGCCAACTCGGGTGATGAATCGCTAATCGGCGAGATCTTGGCCATGGCTGCGGTGCTTGGTATCACGAGCGAGCAAAAGACATCGAGCCCCGAACTTGCGGCTAGGGTTGAAACGCTGCTTGAAGAGCGCAACTTGGCACGTGCCAACAAAGATTTTTCGCGATCGGACTCGATTCGCGAGCAACTAAGCCAACTAGGTGTTTCGATCGAAGACACCGCAAACGGAACGACTTGGAGCATCAATGGCTAGCAAAGGCAACCGCCCTGGCACCGCAAAAGGCAAAAAAGGACCAACTGTCGGCACCGGCGGTCACGGCAAGGCTCGCCTCGAAGGTCGCGGGCCAACACCCAAGGCCGCCGAGCGCAAGGGCCACAAGGCATTCAAGGGCAAGCGTGCCGAGGAGCGCCGCACCGCTACGGGTAAGGGCGAGTTTCTTGCTCCGAGCGCTCGCACCGCAGGCGTAGCCGGCGCGTCTAGAAGCAACTCGAAGCCGGTTTCGAAGGCCAGCGATGCCAACGAGGTTTTGTCTGGCCGCAACTCGGTGGTCGAGGCCCTGCGCGCGAAGGTCCCGGCCACGGCTCTTTACCTCGCTAACCGCATCGAGGTTGATGACCGCGTCAAAGAGGCAATCACACTGGCCAACTCCCGTCAGATTCCGGTGCACGAAGTGACCAGGCCAGAAATCGACCGTCTAACAGGTTTCGACTCGGTTCACCAGGGCATCGCACTCGCGGTGCCGCCTTATAACTACCTTCACCCAATGGATTTGCTCGACAAGGTGATCGCCCGCGGCCAGAAGCCGCTATTCGTGGCCCTAGATGGCATCACCGACCCTCGCAACCTCGGTGCGATCCTCCGATCGGTCGCCGCCTTCGGTGGTCAGGGAGTAATCCTTCCGCAGCGCAGATCTACCGGAGTCACGGCTTCAGCCTGGAAGACCTCTGCGGGTGCCGCAGCCCGGATCCCGGTGGCCTTGGCGGCCAACCTGAACAACACTCTGAAAGAGTTCAAAAAGCGCGGACTCTTCGTGGTTGGTCTTGACGGCGATGGCGACATCAGTTTGCCTAGCTTCGACCTCGGCACCGAGCCACTGGTTCTTGTAATTGGTTCGGAGGGCAAGGGCCTGAGCCGCCTGGTGCAGGAGAACTGCGACGCAATCCTGTCGATTCCGATCACCAGCCACACCGAGTCGCTAAACGCCGGCATCGCCGCCAGCGTTGCCCTCTACGAGGTTTCTAGACGTAGAGGCACCAACTAGCTCGCCTAAGCCAAAAAACTGCCTCGGTGGTCCCAGATTTCTGGTTCTACCGAGGCAGTTTTGTATTTAGCTGATGAAACTAGTTGAGGCGAAGCCCTGATTCAACATCGAATAGGTGAGTCACGCCACCCTGAGGAGCAAGGGTAACCTTGGCGCCCGCTTTAGGGTGGTCGATCTCAGAGACTCGGGCAACGATGTCGGCGTTTGTGCCCTCGATCACTGCGTTTCCGTAAAGGAACGCGTCTGCTCCAAGTTCTTCGACTACGTCGATTTGAACTTCTAGGCCCTGCTTAGCGATGACTAGGTCTTCTGGGCGAAGGCCAACGGTCAGGCTCTTGGCCTTGGTCTTTGCCAAGATCGACTTGTCGACAGGAAGAACGGTGTTTCCGAACTTCACTCCGCCTTCGACGATCTGTAGCTCGAGAAGGTTCATGGCTGGTGAGCCGATGAATCCTGCAACGAAGACGTTCTGTGGCTTCTCGTAAAGAGCGCGAGGGGTGTCAACCTGCTGAAGAACGCCGTCCTTCAAAACTGCTACGCGGTCACCCATGGTCATTGCTTCGACCTGGTCGTGGGTTACGTAGACGGTGGTTACACCTAGGCGACGCTGAAGCGAAGCGATCTGGGTACGAGTCTGAACACGAAGCTTTGCGTCCAGGTTCGAAAGAGGCTCGTCCATTAGGAACACCTGAGGCTGGCGAACAATCGCGCGGCCCATGGCTACGCGCTGACGCTGACCACCAGAAAGCGCCTTTGGCTTGCGGGCTAGGTATTCTTCGAGGTCGAGAAGCTTGGCTGCCTCGAGGACGCGCTCTGCGCGCTCTTCTTTTGAAACGCCAGCGATCTTCAGTGCGAAGCCCATGTTCTCGGCCACGGTCATGTGTGGGTAGAGAGCGTAGTTTTGGAACACCATCGCGATGTCGCGGTCCTTTGGCGGGATGTCGGTGACGTCGCGGTCACCAATCAGGATGTGACCTTCGTTGACCTCTTCTAGACCCGCGAGCATGCGCAGGGTGGTCGACTTACCGCAACCCGAAGGGCCAACGAGTACTAAAAACTCGCCGTCTGCGATGGTTAGGTCGATCTGGTCGACAGCCGGGCGAGTGCCACCCGGGTAAAGGCGTGTTGCCTTTTTAAATGTTACTGATGCCATTGTTTTCTCCTCACCGGCAGGGACGTGCCGGACGATCCGTTGTGATAGAGCCCCAAACCGGTTGGTCGGGGGTAACTCCATTATGCCAGCAGGGCAGCCTGTTCTAGACTAGAAAATCTACTAAGTCACCCAATCGTGATAAAGGATTTCTATGTCTAACGCACCACGTCCCACCCGTAATGAGCAACGCGAAGCCGCCAGAGCGAAAGCCCGCGAGATGCGTGAAGCAACCAAGAGAAGTGCATCGCGCAAGCGCATGATTCTGATCACTTCAATTGTTGCCGCTGTGGCTTTGGCCGTCACAGGTGTCGTCCTAACTATCAAGAGCGAAGTGAACAACCCGGTTCCGACAGCTGCCAGCCCAGCGAATATGATTTTCGACGGCGGTATCAAGATTGGTAAGGGTCTGAAGGCAATCACCAACACCACCGATCAGGCCACCACGCCAAACATCATCATCTACGAAGACCTTCAGTGCCCAAACTGTCGAGACTTCGAGCAACCGAATGCCGCTCAGATTCGTGACTGGGTCTCTTCTGGTAAGTACACAGTTCAGATTCACCCGATCTCGTTTCTAGATGGCAACAGCGCGAACGAGTATTCCTCGCGGGCGGGTGGAGCCGCAATTTGCGTTGCTAACGGTGACCCCAATCGATTCTTTGACTACAACTCCGCCCTATACGCTAGCCAACCAGCAGAAGGTAGCGCCGGCCCGAGCAATGACGAGCTTGCCTCTACGGCTCAATCCGTCGGCGTCAACAACAAGCCTGTCCTCGATTGCATCAAGAACGCCACCTACAAGGCTTACGTTCTTAACTACACGCAGAACACAGTTTTCAAGCGTGTGGTGCCGGGCACCAACTTACAGGTCAATGGAACGCCTTACATCATCCTGAATGGGCAGCATTTCACGGGCAACTTCACCAACCCTGCCCTCTTTGCGCAGTGGGTGCTTAGCACCGCAAGTTCAAAGTAGCCCGAACTACCGTGAGTATTATTTGCTAAGGAAGTAAAAAGTTTGCCGACTTGGCGCAATTGGTAGCGCACCGCTCTTGTAAAGCGGGGGTTGTGGGTTCGAGTCCCATAGTCGGCTCTGTTATTCGGCCTCGGGCGCAAATGTGATGCTCACCGAGTTGATGCAGAAGCGATCTCCAGTTGGCGTCTGCGGGGCGTCCTCGAAAACGTGGCCAAGGTGGCTGCCGCACTTTGCACAGACCACTTCGGTGCGAACCATTCCATGAGATCGATCTTCGATTAGCTTTACGGCGTGGTCTTCCTTGGGTTCGTAGAAACTCGGCCAACCACAGTGAGCGTCGAATTTGGTTTCGCTTTTGAAGAGTTCGGCTCCGCAACCTTTGCAAGAGAATGTGCCGAGTCTCTCCTCATTCAAGAGCTCGCCAGTGTGGGCGCGTTCGGTGCCCTTTTCGCGTAGAACGTGAAACTCAAATTCGGTAAGTTCCTCGCGCCATTGCTCATCGGTTTTTTCTACTTCGAAGCCCACGGTTATTCCTTCTCTCAACTGACCTAATATTAGGTAGCAACATCTACTAAGAGGTTAAATGTCAAAAAAGTTCCCGCTGGACGAATTCGACCAGCTACTGAACCATGGCGGGCGTCATCGCATTAGACGCACTGGTGGGGATCGCGTCAGGGAATTCTTTCGTTACATGCTTATCTCGCTTGTCGTGGCGACCCTCGGTTACTTTGGTTTCACCTGGGTTGACAGCGGAAACCTTTTCTCGGCCCCAGCGCCAACAAATAATGTTCAGGTCGATGCGACCAAGGGTTACCCGGTCACAGTCCTCGACGGCACTGGCACAGCTGGCACAGCTTCCGGCGTCGCCCACAAGGTTTTGGACGCCGGTTGGAGCGTGGTCACCGCCGATAAGCTGCCGAAGAAGACCAACAAAACTGTGATTTATTACTCGAACGTCGACTACAAGGCGACCGCTCAAAGCCTTACCGCCGTGGTCGGAAAGTACCCGACCAAGCTCGACGCAAACTACTCAGACCCGATTACGGTCGTGCTCGGGGCAGATTTTCAAAAGTAACGGGTCTATAAAGGTCTTGCTTTATTTTAAAAAGACTCTATTTACTTTGAACTTAATGGGATAGCGTGGCTAATAGGTCGTTGTGCCGCCAGGGGTGATCCCTTGGCTGCCATAGTTACAACAGTTTCTATGCGACTCATGTCCGACTGATCGGGCACTAAACATAGGTAACAGGAGTAAGTAATGGCAACAGGAACCGTAAAGTGGTTCAACTCTGAGAAGGGCTTCGGCTTCATCACTCAGGACGGCGGTGCAGACGTATTCGTGCACTTCTCAGCTATCGGAGGCGATGGCTACAAGGAACTCAAAGAGAACCAGCGAGTTGAGTTCGACGTTAAGAGTGGCGACAAAGGCCCACAGGCAGACAACGTAACCGTTGTTGGCTAAGTAAAGACTTAACACCGAAAAGCGCCATCCCACAGGGGTGGCGCTTTTCGTTTGCACTCTGGGGTAGAGAGTGCCAAAATAGAGTTAGCACTCTAAAGACCTGAGTGCCAGAAACTACTTTTTGGAGAAACCCCAAATGGCAAAAATCATTACTTTCAATGAGGAAGCTCGTCGTGGCCTAGAGCGCGGCCTGAACATCCTTGCAGACACCGTCAAGGTAACTCTTGGCCCTCGCGGCCGCAACGTGGTGCTCGAGAAGAAGTGGGGCGCCCCGACTATCACCAACGACGGCGTCTCGATCGCTAAAGAAATCGAACTCGAAGACCCGTTCGAGCGCATTGGCGCTGAGCTCGTCAAAGAGGTCGCCAAGAAGACCGACGACGTGGCCGGCGACGGAACCACCACCGCTACAGTTCTTGCCCAGGCACTTGTTCGCGAAGGTCTGCGCAACGTTGCAGCCGGCGCCGACCCGATCAGCCTGAAGCGCGGAATCGAAAAGGCCACCGCTGCGGTAATCGAGCAGCTCATCAAGGACGCAAAGCCAGTCGACAGCAAGGAGCAGATTGCTGCCACCGCTTCGATCTCGGCAGGAGACACCCAGATCGGTGAGCTAATCGCCGAGGCTATCGACCGTGTTGGTCGCGAAGGCGTTGTGACTGTCGAAGAGTCGAACACCTTCGGTATCGAGCTACAGCTCACCGAGGGTATGCGCTTCGACAAGGGTTACATCTCGGGCTACATGGTCAGCGACCCTGAGCGCCAAGAGGCAGTTCTCGAAGACGCTTACGTTCTGATCGTCAACAGCAAGGTCTCGGCAATGAAGGACCTACTACCGATCATCGAGAAGGTC
>CAIJJH010000125.1 GCA_903820955.1 uncultured Micrococcales bacterium | reverse complement strand
TCGAGTTCGTATTCCTTCCAGCCGAGGATGCTCTCTTCGAGCAGAACCTCGGTGGTTGGGCTGGCTTGCAGGCCAGCGCCTCCGATTCGAAGCAGGTCCGTTTCGTTGTAGGCAAAGCCAGAACCTAGACCGCCCATGGTGAACGACGGTCGTACAACTACTGGGTAGCCGAGAATCTCGGCGCCCTTTAGTAAATCTTCGGTGTTGTGTGCGATGACCGATTTGGCGACGTCGGCACCCGCGTCGAGCACGAGTTGTTTGAAGATTTGACGGTCTTCGCCCTTCTTGATGGCGTCAACCTTTGCGCCAATAAGCTCTACGCCGTATTTCTCGAGGATCCCTAACTCGTGCAGAGCCATCGCCGCGTTCAGTGCGGTCTGGCCTCCTAGGGTCGGCAGGATCGCGTCCGGCTTCTCTTTGATGATGATGGCTTCGATTACTTCTGGGGTGATCGGCTCGACGTAGGTGGCGTCGGCGAAGTCCGGGTCGGTCATGATGGTCGCCGGGTTCGAGTTGATCAGGATCACTCTGATTCCCTCTTCGCGCAGCACTCGGCAGGCTTGGGTGCCCGAATAGTCAAATTCGCAGGCTTGGCCGATAACGATGGGCCCGGATCCGATAACTAGAACGCTTTTGATGTCTGAACGCTTCGGCATTCTTAGCCCTTTCGGTTGGTCTTGATTAGATCGATCAGACGATCGAAAAGGTAGTTTGAGTCGTGGGGTCCTGCGGCGGCTTCGGGGTGGTACTGCACCGAATAGGCCGGTATGTCTAAGCAGGTGAGCCCTTCGACCACGTCGTCGTTCAGAGAGACGTGGCTAACTAGGACGCGACCAAATCCAGCTGGAGACACTACCTCTGGCCCACCGTCAACCCTCACGGCGAAGCCATGGTTATGTGCCGTCACTTCTACCTTGCCGGTGGTGCGGTCCATCACCGGTTGGTTGATGCCGCGGTGGCCGAAGGCGAGTTTGTAGGTCTCGAAACCCAACGCCCTACCTAGCAACTGGTTTCCGAAGCAAATTCCGAAGAACGGGGTTCCCGCCTTGAGAATCTCGCGAAGCGCCTCAACCTGCGAACCAGCGGTTTCTGGGTCGCCAGGGCCGTTTGAATAGAAAACCGCGTCTGGCTTTTCGGCTAGCAAATCGGCCGATGTCGAGGTCGCTGGGTAAACCAGAACCTCGAGGCCTCTAGCCGCCATGTTTTCGATTGTTGAAGCCTTGATTCCTAAGTCCAGGATGGCAACCGAACCGAATCTCTCGCCTTGCGGCGCAACTCGGTAGAGCTGTTTGGTTGAGACCACATCGCTGAGGGCGAGTCCCTGCATCTTCTTTCCGGCTCGAACAGCGGTTAGCAGGTCGTCGATCGGTGCTTCTGCTGAGGCTCCAGAGAAGATACCCGCGCGCATAACGCCGGCACTTCTTAGGTGGCGAGTGAGGGCTCTGGTGTCGATGTTCTTTATTGACACGATGCCGTACTTGACCAATTCGTCATCGAGTGAACCCTCGGCCCTAAAGTTCGACACCACGCGGCTTGCGTCGCGAACTACGTAGCCAGAGACCCAGATTCTGGAGGACTCTTCGTCACGCTTGTTTACCCCGGTGTTGCCGATGTGCGGTGCGGTTTGGACCACGATTTGACCAGCGTAGGAGGGGTCTGTGAGCGTCTCTTGATAGCCGGTCATTCCCGTGGCAAAAACGATCTCGCCAAGCGTTGAACCCTCCGAGCCATAAGACTCACCATCGAAGACCTTGCCGTCTTCTAGTACCAGAATTGCCCTACTCACTGCTGACCTCTTTCAACTAGCTTGCTGTCGCGCACCGTGAAGGCCCCGCGATAAATCGTGTGCACTACTCGCCCTGGCAGTGTCATGCCTTCGTAAGGCTGGTTGCCGCTCTTGCTGGCTCCCCCGCCGCGAATCTCGCGCTTGGCGCTCGGGTCGATCAGTGTGATGTTTGCGACCTCACCTACCGCTAGCTCAAGGCCTTGCCCGACGATTCCTGAGATCGCAGCCGGTTTCGTAGACATCACCTCGACAAATCTCTGCCAGTTGCTGTCGCCCGAATCGATTAGAACGCTTTGCGCGATTGAAGCTGCGGTCTCTAGGCCAAGCATTCCGAATGCGGCGGCGCCCCATTCACAGTCCTTAGACTCGTCAGGATGCGGCGCGTGGTCGGTTGCGATGATATCGATGGTGCCATCGATAAGTGCGGCCCGGAGGGCGAGAACATCGTTCTGGGTACGTAGCGGCGGATTCACCTTGAAAATCGGGTCATAGCCCCGAGCCAGCTCGTCGGTTAGCAACAGGTGGTGAGGCGTGACTTCGGCGGTAACTTGGATTCCGCGAGCCTTGGCCCAACGAATGATCTCTACCGAACCGGCAGTCGATAGGTGGCAGATGTGAATTCGGCTACCTGCCGCTTCTGCAAGTAGCACATCGCGAGCGATGATGGACTCCTCAGCGACGGCCGGCCAACCGGCTAGTCCTAGCTCGGCCGACACTGCACCTTCGTGCATCTGCGAGTTTTCGGTTAGTCGAGGGTCTTGCGCGTGCTGAGCGATTACGCCACCAAAGTTTTTGACGTACGCCAGGGCGCGACGCATAAGCAGCGGGTCGTGGACGCACTTGCCGTCGTCGCTGAAAACCTTCACCTGAGCCTTGGAGTCGGCCATAGCGCCTAGCTCGGCCAGCTGTTTGCCCTCTAGGCCAACTGTCACGGCTCCGATTGGCTGAACCTGCACGTAACCGGCCTCGTCGCCGAGAGCCTTCACTTGCTCGACTACGCCCGCTGTGTCTGCTACCGGGTGCGTGTTAGCCATGGCGTGAACTGCGGTGTATCCGCCCAGGGCGGCCGACTGAGACCCGGTTTTCACCGTCTCGGACTGCTCGTAACCCGGTTCCCTTAGGTGTGTGTGTAGGTCTACGAAACCAGGTAGAGCGATCAACCCCTTTGCGCTGATTGTTTCACCGCTGGTCTTCTTGCCGATACCTGAGATGCGTCCGTCGGTGACTTCGATGTTTGCGTTAGAGCCATCGGCAAGAGTCACGCCGACAAGGGTGAAGTTAGTCAATTTCGGTTCCTCCCGAGAGTAGGTGATACAGAACTGCCATTCGAACACTCACACCGTTGGCAACCTGAGCGAGAATGACCGAATTGACCGAGTCTGCGGCCTTTGCGTCGATCTCGAGGCCGCGATTCATCGGCCCCGGGTGCATCACGAGGGTGTTGGCCGGTAGTTTGGCCAGGCGGTCGCCGTTGAGTCCCCAGATCCTCGCGTATTCGCGCTCGGACGGGAAGAAGCTTGCGGTCATGCGCTCGCTCTGAACCCGAAGCATCATGATTGCGTCGAACTCGACTTCGAGGATTGCTTGATCCAGAGAGAAGAATGAGCCGGCGGCGTGCGCGGCTAGAGCTCCCGGCACTAGGGTTGCCGGGCCGACGAGATACACCTCGGCGCCCAGGGTTTGGAGGAGGATGAGGTTGCTTCGTGCGACTCGTGAGTGCGCGATGTCACCCACGATGGCGATTCGTAGCCCTGCGAGGTCTGTTCCTGCCTCATTGCCGCGTAGCTTCTGTCGAATCGTGTACGCGTCGAGCAGCGCCTGGGTAGGGTGCTCGTGCGTGCCATCCCCCGCGTTGATGATCGATGCGTCGATCCAGCCACTTGAGGCAAGCGTGTGTGCCGCCCCAGATGCGTGGTGGCGAATGATCACGCCATCGGCGCCCATGGCCTGAAGTGTCTGGGCGGTGTCCTTCAGGCTTTCACCCTTCGAAACGCTTGATCCCTTCGCCGTGAAGTTGATAACGTCTGCAGAGAGCCTCTTGGCAGCCACTTCGAAGGAGGTTCGCGTCCGGGTTGAGTCCTCGAAGAAGAGGTTAACTACGGTTTTGCCGCGCAGGGTTGGGAGCTTCTTGATCTCGCGAGCGTTGACCTGCTCCATTTGAATCGCCGTGTCGAGAATCGCGATTGCCTGCTCCTTGCCGAGCTCGCGCGCGCTTAGAAGATGCTTCATCCCTCAATCACCACCGAATTGTCGCTGTCGGTTTCGGTTAGTTGAACCTGAATGCGTTCGGCTACCGAGGTTGGTAGGTTTTTGCCAACGAAGTCGGCGCGAATAGGCAGTTGGCGGTGACCGCGGTCAACTAGGACGGCCACTCTGACCGCTCGTGGTCGGCCGTAGTCACCGAGCGCATCGAGTGCGGCTCTAATGGTTCTACCGCTGAAGAGAACGTCGTCGACAAGCACGACGATTTTGTCGTCGATTCCGGCGCTTGGAATTTGGGTCTCGGTGACTGCCCTGGTTGGATTTATTGCTAGATCGTCTCGGTACATGGTGATGTCAAGGCGTCCGATAGCTTCGGTTGCAACAAACTCCGGGTAGCTACGCTCGAGAACCTTGCCGATTCGCTCGGCAAGCCAGATGCCGCGCGTTGGAATGCCTAGGAGGATTAGGTTTTCTGTGCCCTGATTCGATTCGACGATTTCATGAGCGATGCGGGTAACTGCGCGATCGATATCGCTGCCCGACAAGACGGTGCGTGAATTCACGCCCACCTCCTTCTGCGCCTCACAGGACGCCCTTTAAAGGATGTTTGTAACAGTGTAGCAGAAAACCCTAAAGGGCCTTCTTGGTGCTGCTGATGCGTGTCAAAAGACCATTTACAAAGGCCCCCGATGCATCGGTGGAGTATTCCTTTGCGAGATCCACCGCTTCGTCGATCGCAACCGCGTCCGGGATTTCATCGTTGTAGACGATCTCCCAAACCGAAACTCGCAAGATCGCTCGGTCAACGTTTGGCATGCGCTCGAGCGTCCAGCCCTCGGAATAGGTTTCTAACAGGGTGTCGATTTCGCCCTGGTGGTCCACGACCCCGTCAATCAGGGTGCGAGCGTAATCAAAGATCGGCCCCTGATTCTGACGATCCTCAACCTGTTTATAGGTTTCGTCTAGCAGAACGGCAGGGTGTTCTTCTCTGAGGTCGGCGGCAAAAAGAGCGTCAACCGCACGTTTGCGAGCTTTAGTCCTGGCGCTCACTATTCGCTAACGCGGCCGAGGTATTCACCGGTGCGGGTGTCGATCTTGACCTTGGTTCCCTGCTCGAGGAACAGCGGAACTTGAATGGCTAGACCGGTCTCGACGGTCGCTGGCTTGGTGCCGCCCGAAGAACGATCGCCCTGGAGGCCAGGCTCGGTGTAGGTGACTTCGAGAATCACAGAGGCAGGGAGTTCGACGTAGATAGGGTTGCCCTCGTACATAGCGACCATTGCGTCCTGGTTTTCCAATAGGTAGTTGAGCGCGTCGCCAACAACTAGTTCGCTCAGGGTCACTTGGTCGTAGTTGTCTTTGTCCATGAAAACGTAGCCGTCGCCATCGCTGTAAAGATAAGTCATGTCGCGCTTGTCGACGTTTGCGGTTTCAACCTTTACGCCGGCGTTGAAGGTGCGGTCGACGACCTTGCCAGAAAGCACGTTCTTCAGTTTGGTGCGCACGAATGCCGGGCCCTTGCCTGGCTTGACGTGCTGAAACTCGATGACAGTCCAAAGCTGCCCTTCGATGTTAAGAACTAGACCGTTCTTGAGGTCGTTAGAAGTTGCCACAATCGTGCCTTACCTGTTGGTTGGGATTACCTAAAGAGTTTACTAGAGAGCCTTGAGCGCGAGGACGTATGACTCGAGACCGAAACCAGCGATCACACCTGTTGCAACAGCGCTGATAACCGAGTTGTGCCTGAACTTCTCGCGTGAGTGCGGGTTCGAGATGTGCACCTCGATTAGCTTGAGACCTGCCTTGGTGACTAGCGCGGCGGCATCGCGAAGAGAGTATGAGTAGTGCGTGAAAGCTGCCGGGTTGATGATCACTTGGGAGCCGGAATCGACTGCTTCGTGCAACCACGACACCATTTCGGCCTCGTCGTTGGTTTGGCGAACATCCGCGGTCATACCCTCGGCGGCCGCAGCGGACTGCACACGAGAAACCAGTTCAGCAAAATCTGCAGAACCGTAGACCTCGGGTTCTCTAGAGCCCAGGCGATTAAGGTTCGGGCCGTTCAAGACCAACACATTATTCATCGTTCTAGGTTACTCACAGATTTCTTGATAGGCGGCGAAGAGTAGTTCCGGAGTCGGTGCGCTGAGGATCCTCGGCTTACCGATGCCCTCCAAGACCACGAACCGAAGCGTGCCCGCGCGAGATTTCTTATCGCGCTGCATAGCTCCTAGAAGCTGATCCCACTTGGCGGCTTCGTATGTGGTTGGTAGACCGATGCTGGTGAGAATGGCACGGTGGCGATCCACCACTTCATCGCTCAGGAGCCCGCTCAACCGGGCGAGTTCGGCTACGAACATCATGCCAACCGAAACCGCAGCTCCGTGCCGCCACTGGTAGCGCTCGAGAAGTTCGACCGCGTGACCGAGGGTGTGGCCGTAGTTCAGAATCTCGCGCTCGCTAGCCTCTTTGAAGTCGTTGGTCACCACTCTCGCCTTTATAGCGATAGAGCGTCGAATGAGTTCGGCGAATGCGTCCGACGATGTGTCGGTTGCGGCCTCGAGGTCGCTTTCGATTAGTTCGAGAATCTTTTCATCCGCGATGAAGCCATACTTCACGATTTCGCCGAAGCCGGCCAGAATTTCATTCCGAGGCAGGGTTTCAAGTGTGTCCAGGTCGCAAATGACTGCGCTCGGAGCGTAGAAGGTGCCGACTAGGTTTTTACCCTCGGCTGTGTTTACTCCGGTTTTGCCGCCGATGGCCGCGTCAACCATTCCGAGGAGTGTGGTTGGCACCTGAACGAGTTGCACTCCCCTGAGCCAGGTCGAAGCCACGAAGCCAGCCAGGTCGGTTGTCGAGCCACCGCCGAAACCGATAATCGCGTCGGAGCGAGTGAAGTCTGCCTGACCCATGATTCCCCAGCACCAAGCCGCAACTTCAATTCGCTTGGCTGGTTCGCCGTCTTCGACTCCGGCCTGCAAAGCGATGTAGCCGGCCTCACGAAGCGATTCGGCAAGAAGGTCTGCGCTATTGGTTAGCGAAATAGGGTGAATGATCAAGACCTGGCGAACGTTGTCGCGCAGTGACTTGGCTACCTGAGCAAGCAGTTTGCGCCCGACAACGATGTCGTAGCTGTCGGCGCCTCCGACAGTCACGGTCTCAAAAACGTTCATCTTTGGCCAAACCTTCCCTGATCTTTTCAATAATTCCAGCAAGTGGAAGATTCGAGGTGTCGACCTGCAGATCGGCCACCTCCTCGTAGAGACTCTTGCGACTCTCGTAAATTCGCCGCCAGTCAGCTAAACCGTTTTGTAGCAGTGGGCGTCCGCCGCCACTGAGCCTCGAACTGATGTGACGCCCGTCCGTCGCTAGGTAAACCACAAAAGCGATGCTGAGTTCGGCTCGAATATGATCGCTGAGAACGGACCCACCCCCCGTTGCGACAACAGCGTCCTTGGTTAGGACTTCGGTCACAATTGATTCCTCTAGTTCGCGAAACTTTGCCTCGCCCTGCTGCTCGAAGAAATCGCTGATCGGGCCGTGGTCGGCCACGAAAACTTGATCGGTATCGATAAACGGCAAGCCGAGCGACTTGGCAAGTTTCTTGCCGATCGTAGTTTTGCCGACGCCCATGGGTCCGACCAGGACAATTGCAGTCAAACTATGGCCGTTCGATGTGCGAGCGCAACACCTCGGGTATTGCTTCTAGGTAAGCCTCGAGGTTGCGTTTGGTTTCGCCAAGTGAATCTCCGCCGAACTTCTCCAAAACCGAATTAGCAAGAACGAGAGCAACCATGGCTTCTGCGACAACTCCTGCCGCTGGGACGGCGCAAACATCCGATCGTTGATGATGGGCCTTGGCGGCTTCACCGGTCGCTGTGTCGATAGTGGCTAGTGCTCTCGGAACGGTACTGATTGGCTTCATGGCGGCTCTCACGCGAAGCACCTGACCGTTTGACATGCCGCCCTCGATGCCTCCGGCGCGGTCAGTCAACCTTGATACGACGCCGTTATCGCGAACAATCTCATCGTGCGCGGCTGATCCACGTCGTCTGGCGGTTTCGAAACCGTCGCCAACCTCGACACCTTTGATGGCCTGAATACCCATAAGCGCACCGGCGAGTTGAGAATCCAATCGTTTGTCCCAGTGAGTGAAACTGCCAATGCCAGGTGGAAGCCCGTAAACCAAAGTTTCTACTACTCCCCCGAGTGTGTCTCCGTCGGAGTGAGCGGATTCAACCTCGGCAACCATAGCCTTCGAGGTCTCTGTGTCGAAGCTGCGTAGCGGATCTTCGTCGATTGAGTCAACGTCTTTGGGTCTTGGGAATTCGTAATCCTGAGGCACCGAAACTGTTCCGATTGCGACTGTGTGGGTGACGAGCTCGATTCCTAGACTCTTTAGAAACGCCGAGGCGACTGAACCTAGAGCAACGCGGGCAGCGGTTTCGCGCGCGCTCGCTCGCTCGAGCACTGGTCGAGCCTCGTCGAATGAGAACTTTTGCATCCCAGTGAAATCGGCGTGACCTGGCCTTGGCCGGGTCAATTTTTCTCCGCGCGCGCCCTCGAGTGGCTTTTCGAGTGGGTCGGCCGACATGACCTCTTGCCACTTCGGCCATTCGGTGTTTGCGATTGTGATAGCTATCGGGCCGCCCATTGTGAACCCGTGACGAACCCCGCCGGATAGCGAGATTTCGTCCTTCTCCAACTTCATGCGAGCACCACGGCCAAAGCCTAGGCGTCGACGCGCCAGTGCATCTTGAACGTCCAAAGTCGTGATTGGCACTCCGGCAGGCAATCCTTCTAGGATCGCAACCAGCTCTTTGCCGTGTGATTCACCGGCGGTAAGCCAACGTAGCATCTGAGTTCAGCTCTCTTATTCGGCTGCTGCAGCGCGCATTAACTGCGCGAGAAGCGGTTCGTTTGGTAGCGGTTCGGCCACGTTGCCGTTGAGAAACACTCTAATTTGCGCAATGGCCTGCCAAACGAGCATCTCTATTCCACTTACTACGTTACCGCCACCAGCGGTCCAAAGGGTAGCGAGTCGGCTCGGCCAAGGTGAATAAGCAACGTCGAGCAGTGTGCTTTTTGGAATTCCTATTAGCCAGTCGGACACGTCGGCAGCCGCTGGCACCGTGGAGATGACCAGATCCACCGACGTGACATTTAGTGGAGTTGGGGCGAATGTTGCATTCAGGCCAAGAACCCTGGCGAACCCGACGAGCGCGTTGCCCGCTGACTCGCTGCGAGCCAATACTTGCAGCGCAGCCTGAGGGTTGAGTTGCTGAACCGCGATTACCGCGTTGCGCGCGGTTGCGCCGGAGCCGATTATGGCAACCGAGTCGCAGGTAATGTTTTCGAGCGCCTTGGATAAGCCAAACACATCGGTGTTGTAGCCGAGCCATGTTTCTCCTGCGCGAACCAGGGTATTTGCTGCGGATGCCTTGATCGCTGCTTCGTCTTGACAGTTCGCCAACGCGAAAGCACGGTCTTTCAGGGGCATCGTCAAGCTGCAACCGGCTAAATTGGAGTTTTGCAGGAAGCCCGCAAGCTCGGCTGCTTCGACCTGCACCTTTGAATAGGACCAATCCAGACCTAGTTCACGGTAGGCGGCAAGGTGAATAGCTGGAGACTTCGAATGTTCGATCGGTGAACCCAAAACTGCGAAAGACTTAGCCATTCCAACCAGGATTCGCTCGCATCCAGGCACGCCACTGGGCAACGGCGCGTCCTTGCTCGGCAAGTGTCGTGCTGAAAACCGTCTCGCCTGTCTTGAGGTTTATCGCGCAGAAGTAGAGCCATGAACCAGAGGCCGGGTGCAGAGCCGCGTCAATAGCCTTAGAGCCAGGTGCCGAGATAGGTCCGACGGGTAAGCCGGCGTGAACATAGGTGTTGTAGCCGTTCGGGTTAGCTCGCTCGGCATCGGTTGTAGTTACCGTTGTGCCTCCCGATCCGTAACTCACCGTAGCGTCCGACTGAAGGTGCATTCCGATTGACAAGCGATTGGTGAAAACCCTCGAGACTTTGTAAAAGTCGTTGGGCAAGCGAGCTTCCTTTTGAATTATTGAAGCAAGGGTGAGAACGGCGTGACGTTTGACCGCGGGAACCTGGTAGTAGTTCAGCTCCTCGTTCATGCGATCGACCATGATTTGCAAAACGTCCTTAGCCGAGAGCTTCAAACCAAAGTCATAAGTCGCCGGAAACAGGTAGCCCTCGAGGCTCGGCAGACTAGTTGGTAATCCAAGTTGCTTCAGGGTTACCGCCCTGAAGTCCGCCAAGCTGATTCCCGTGGCTTTTGAGAGCTGACCGAAAACACTGCCGATGCGCAGACCCTCGCGAATGGTTACGTGATTGACAGCCAAATAGCGTGTGTCCGTCAGTCGTTTTAGAGCGTCTCCGGTTCGCATGCCGCGCAGCATTGTGAAACTGCCGGCTATGAAGGTTTGGTTTGATGCAATCATCGACTTGTAGGTGAAGTTGAAATCCTTGGTGATGCCTAACTTGACCAGGTCAGTAGCGACAGCTTCACCAGACTCCCCCGAGTCGATGCTGAGCGTAACCGAACCTGTTCCCGGCCCCGCGAAGTCATTTCCTAGCAGCCCCTCGAAGCCCGCTTTGATTTGGGTGCGAAACGTCAGCCCAACTAGGACGACTAGCAGCAGACTCGCGAAAAAGACTATTCGGCGCCTGTTCACAGGTATTCACCAACTTCTTGACCCGGTGTGGTCCCGGAACGTTCCATGGCCAGCGCCTGCTCGAGAATTAGAGTTGCTGCTGCGGCATCGATGTTAGGTCGAGCCTTTTTTGAATTCTTTCCCGCTGCTCGCATCAGACTTGCCGCCGAGGAGGTGGTTAGTCGCTCGTCAATCATGCGCACCGGTAGTCCAGTGTTCTCGGCTAGGTATTTGGCGAAGAGTATTGCGGCGTTAGTTGAGGCTGTGTGCTTGCCCGAGAGGCTTAGCGGTAAGCCAACGTAGAGCTCGATCGGGCAGTATTCTGCAACGATTTGAGGCACTTCTTCGAGGGCTGCTATGTTCCCAATCGGCGAAGCAAAGATTCCGTCATCGCTGGAGACCGCGACTCCTGTGCGCACGGCACCGACGTCGAAACCTAAACGACGACCCTTGCGCATGATCAGCTGAGGGCTTCTTTTATGGCAGCAATGGCCAGGTCAAGTTTGGTGGCATCGACCCCTCCGCCTTGAGCGAGGTCGTCCTTGCCGCCACCGCCACCGCCTAGAACCTCTGAAGCGAGCTTCACTAACGCTCCAGCCCTGATTCCGCCTTGGCGAGCAGCCTCGCCAACAGCGATAACCACCGCCGGTTTGCTCGAGACGACAGCTGTCGTTATTGCAACTCCGCTAACGCCCAAGGCCTTTTGCAAAGACACGGTTAGTGAACGCAGATCATCGGCATTGTCTAGCTCACCTAGTTGAACCGAGGCAACCGTTGCCGAGCCGATCGACTCTGCGGTGGCGACGAATTCAGGTATCCGAGTTTGCAAGTTCGCAGCGCTCGAGGCTGAAAGTTTCGATTTAGCGCTCTTTAGTTCTTCAAGACTGGCTTCGAGCCGCGCTTCGATTTGATCCTTAGGAGCCTTAAGAGCGTCGGCAATGCGAGCGACCCAAGCTCGCTCGGTTGCTAGTGACCTAAACGCTTCGATGCCAACTAGGGCTTCCAGGCGCCGAGAACCTGAACCGACACTTGATTCACCCGTTAGGGCTAGAAGGCCGATCTGTGAAGACCTGGAGACGTGTGTTCCACCGCAGAGTTCGCGCGACCAAGGCCCACCAACCTGAATAACGCGAACATCTTCGTCGTATGTTTCACCGAATAGAGCAACAGCGCCGAACTCTTTAGCCTCGGGTAAAGTCATCAACTGCGCGCTGACAGCGAGGTCATTCCTGATGGCTAGATTCGCAACTTCTTCGATCTCGCTGCGCGTCTCGAGCGAGAGCGCCTGATTCCAGGAGAAGTCGAGCCGTAGGTAGCCCGGTTTGTTGTATGAGCCCGACTGAAGCGCCTGAGGGCCTAGAACCTCGCGCAATGCCGCGTGCAAAACGTGAGTTCCAGAGTGGGCCTGGCAAGCACCTAGCCGCCATTCCGAATCAACCTTGGTTGACACATTCGCACCAAGACCAACTTCGCCCGAGCGAATCAAAACCTTGTGAGTGACCAATCCTTTGATTGGTTTTTGAACGTCTAAGACCTCAGCTTCGAATCCGTCGCCAATAATCCAACCAGCGTCGGCCTCCTGACCGCCTGACTCCGCATAGAGCGAAGTGGCGTCGAGAAGAAGTTCAACGATCTCGCCCTTGGCGACCTTCTTGGCGCTTGCGCCTTCGCGAATCAGGCCGATAATTTTCGCTTCGGTCTCGAGTTCGTCGTAGCCGGTGAACTTGGTCAAACCTAGTGCCCGGAATTCGCCGTAGACAGACAAATCCGTGCCGCCAAGTTTCTTTTCGCGAGCGTCAGCTTTTGCGCGGTCACGCTGCTCGTTCATGAGACTGGTGAAACCTTCGCGGTCCACGGTGAGACCAGCTTCCTCGGCAATTTCGACGGTCAAGTCGATCGGAAACCCGAAGGTGTCGTGGAGCAAGAATGCGGCAGCGCCATCGAGGGACTTTGATCCAGCAGACCGAACATCGTCTAGGGCCGTGTCTAGAAAAACTGAACCCGAGGTGAGAGTGCGCAGGAACGCCTCTTCTTCGGCGATCGCGGTGGCCTTGATGCGCCCGAAGTCTGCTTCGAGCTCTGGGTAAGACTCCTTCATCGCATCCTTCGAAACGGTGAAGAGTTCGGCGAAAATCGGAGCATCTACTCCGAGCAAGCGCATTGCGCGCACGGTCCTGCGCAATAGACGACGCAGGACGTAGCCTCGACCATCGTTGCCAGGCGTTACACCGTCACCGATGAGCATCAGCGCTGATCGCACGTGGTCCGCGACAACGCGAAGACGAACGTCATCGGTTTCATCGGCGCCGTAAGTTTTCTTAGCTAGCTTTGCCGCGAGATCGAGGACGGGCCTGACCTGGTCAATCTCGTACAGGTTTTCTACACCCTGCATGAGGAACGCGACACGCTCGAGACCCATACCGGTATCGATGTTCTTTTTAGGAAGTTCGCCAAGGATCGGGTAATCCTCCTTGCCACCGCCAGCTCCGCGTTCGTACTGCATGAAAACAAGATTCCAGATCTCGATGTAGCGGTCCTCGTCGGCTTCGGGTCCGCCCTCGATGCCGTACGCCGGGCCTCGGTCGTAGTAGATCTCGCTGCAGGGGCCCGATGGGCCAGGTTGACCTGTCGACCAGAAATTATCCTTCATTCCACGACGCTGGATGCGCTCCATTGGAATGTCGGCTATTTCCCGCCAAATATCAATTGACTCGTCGTCGTCCTTGTAAACGGTGACCCAGAGAAGTTCCGGATTAAGTTCGAGGCCGCCTTGCTCTTGCGGCGAGGTTAGGAACTCCCAGGCGTAGCCGATCGCCTCACGCTTGAAATAGTCACCGAATGAGAAATTGCCGTTCATTTGGAAGAACGTGCCGTGGCGGGTGGTCTTGCCGACCTCTTCGATATCTAGAGTCCTGACGCACTTCTGAACGCTGGTAGCACGAGCGTAAGGTGCGGGAACCAATCCAGACATGTAAGGAATAAAAGGAACCATGCCGGCAACGGTGAATAGCAAGGATGGGTCTTCGCTGATAAGCGATGCGCTCGGTACTACGGTGTGGTCTTTGCTTTCAAAAAAGGCGAGCCAGCGCCGTCTGATTTCGGCGGTCTTCATCGCGCCTAGCTCTTCTTGGTTACAGGCTTCTTAGCGGCAGGTCGCTTTGCAGGTGCCTTGCGGACAGCTGGTTTGCGAACAGGTGCCGCTTTTTTCGGGGCCGAAAGCTCGGCCTCGCGCTCCTTGAAGCCCTCGGCTACTGCAGTTCCGAACTCTTTGGCGCGACGGGCTGCGTCGTCAACGACTGCTTGCGCTGCTGGGTTTTCAGATAGTCGTCTAGCGGCTACCAAACCGATTGCGATGCCAGAAATTAGCCAGAATCCGCGTTTCATGAGTCCTACTTCTTGTTTAGGAAGATTCCGCTGAGGCTCTTAGCAAACCCAGCGATCTTTACTAGTGGTGATCCAACGCTAGCGGTGAATACCGCTACAAGGGAGCTGATATTCTGCGAAACCTCGGCGGCGTTCTCGGTGATTACATCGATGCGCGCGAGTTGCTTATTGGTTTCGGTGACAGTCTCGGTGAGACCGGTGAGCAGTGGTGAGACATCCTCCGAAAGTTCGCGCACAGAGGCGCTAGTTTCATCGATCAGTCGACCAAGCTTTACGAGTGGGATCGCCGTGAACAAAACGAACAGGGCAAAAGCACTCGCTGCAATGATTGCTGCTATGTCTCCACCACTCACCGGGACTCCTAACGACTAACGGGCTGCGTAGTACTCGACGACGAGCTGAACTTCACAGGTGACCGGAACCTCGGCGCGCTTCGGGCGACGGGTCAGAGTCGCCTGCAGGCGATCGAGCTGAACTTCAAGGTAGCCAGGAACCGGAGGTAGCACGTCAACGTGACCGCCAGCTGCTGCAACCTGGAATGGTTCAGTCTTTTCTGACTTCTCGTGAACGTGGATGGTCTGACCTGGCTTTACGCGGAACGATGGGCGGTCTACGCGCTCACCGTTTACGAGGATGTGACGGTGCACAATCATCTGACGCGCTTGTGCAGAGGTGCGTGCGAAACCAGCGCGGAGAACGAGTGCGTCAAGACGCATCTCTAGAAGCTCGACCAGGTTCTCACCGGTCAGGCCTTCAGCGCGCTTCGCTTCTGCGAAAACGTTGCGAAGCTGAGCTTCGCGGATGTTGTACTGAGCGCGTAGGCGCTGCTTCTCGCGAAGACGAACGGCAAAGTCGCTGTCGGTCTTGCGCTTGGTGCGGCCGTGCTGGCCTGGTGCGTATGGACGCTTCTCGAGGTACTTGGCTGCCTTTGGGGTTAGTGCAATTCCTAGGGCGCGAGACAAACGAGTCTTGCTACGGGTACGTGATGTCTTAGACACGTGATCCTTTCGGGGATAGTTTCATTAGCTGGTAAATCGGCGTAGAGGTCAACCAATTTGTTTTGCCACGGACGCCTTGCTAAGGGGCGCCTCTCGAATTAGATCCCGCAGCCTAGGGAGCTAAAAAGATGACAACCCATCTACTCTACCGAATGTCTCTATTTTTTGCCACGAATTAGAGATTTTAGGACGTTCCAGAGAGCCAGTCTTTCACGCTCGGCACCGAGCGCCTTTGGTTTGTAATAGTTGCGCATGAGGAGCTTCTTCGGCAAATACTCCTGTTCGAGGATTCCGCGGGGATCGTCGTGCGGGTATTGATAGCCAACACCGATGGCGCTTCTTAGATGCTTTGGTATCGGTGGCGTCAGGCCGTTTCTGACATCTTCGAGTGCTTCGTTGATGGCTAGGTACGCCGAATTTGATTTTGGCGAGGTAGCCAGATAGATAGTTGCCTCGGCTAGCGGTATGCGGCCCTCAGGCATACCGATGAAAGCTACGGCGTCGGCTGCAGCGGTCGCGATCACGAGGGCGTTTGGGTCGGCAAGCCCGACGTCCTCGGCTGCCAGGATGACCAAACGCCTAGCAATGAATCGCGGGTCCTCGCCCGCATCGATCATGCGGGCGAGATAGTGAATGGCTGCGTCGGCGTCAGAACCTCGCACTGACTTGATGAATGCGCTGATCACGTCGTAGTGCATGTCTCCCGCGCGGTCATACCTGGCCGGATTGCTGGTGAGTGCTGAGGCGATGTCGTCTTCGGCAATTTCGGTTGGTAGTGCTCCGTTGCGAGTGAAACTCGCGAAGCTTGCCGCCTCCAAGGTTGTCAATGCCCGCCTGGCGTCGCCCGAAGCGAGACGAACAACCAGTTGCATCGCGCCGGGAGTCAGCGAAACCTCGGACGCCAGACCTCTAGGGCTTGAGACGGCTCTGGACACCAAGTCCTCCACTTCGTGATCTTCGAGTGGTTCGAGGGCCACTGAGATAGACCGAGACAAAAGCGGAGCGATGACCGAGAATGACGGGTTTTCGGTTGTTGCTGCGATCAGTGTGATCCAACCCGCCTCAACGGCTGGTAGTAGTGAATCTTGCTGAGACTTGGAGAAGCGATGAATCTCGTCTAAAAAGAGGCAAGTGGACTTGTCGTAGAGCTCGGAATCCTCGCGTGCCTTCTCGATGACTGCTCGAACCTCTTTAACCCCGGCCGAAATCGCCGAGAGCTGCTCCAACTTGCGACCGCTTGTGCTCGCGATCACGTGGGCGATTGAGGTTTTACCTGAACCGGGTGGCCCCCATAGAATTACCGACTGCGCCCCCGCAGTGCCAGAAAGTAGACGGTCGAGCGGAGAACCTGGAGCGAGAGCCTTGGTTTGCCCTGCTATCTCGCTACGGTCTCGGGGACGCATCCTCGCAGCAAGCGGAGTTGAATCATTCAGCATCGACACAAGGTCAAGGCTAGACGCTATTTGCGTCTAAAATCATCAAGGAACAACGGAGGACACATGGCGAACAAGAAATCACCACTATCAAAGGCTGCGCAACAGCGCGTCAAGACCTATGAGGTGCGCTCGAACCTGCAGGATTCGAAGGCTGGTTTGAAGAAGCGCGATAATCGTGTAGCCGTGATCGCTGGCTTCGTAGCCCTTGCGATCGCGCTCGGCTCTCAGCTTGGTTATTCGGCTCTGCACCAAACTAACTCGGCCTCGGCCTCTCCAACGGCAACCCCTCCAGTTTCGACAACCACCGGCAAGGTGCCAGACAAGTCTCTTGCGCAAGCCAGGTCCTGGCAGGGCAGCCTAAAGCTCAATTCTGGTTTAGTTTCGTTTGAGCTTGATGGTAAAAATGCACCTCAAGCCGTTTCCAACTTCATCTCTCTAGTGAGGAGTGGTTTTTACAACGGAGTTACTTGCCACCGCCTGACCACCTCCGGCATCTTCGTCTTGCAATGCGGAGACCCTAAGGGTGACGGCTCGGGTGGCCCTGGCTACAACTTTGGACCGATCGAAAACGCACCTGCTAGCAACGTCTACCAAACTGGAATGCTCGCCATGGCTCGAGTCGGCGGCAACGGTTCATCGATGGGCAGCCAATTCTTTATCGTCTACAAAGACTCACCGATACCAGCCGACGCAGCTGGCGGTTACACCGTATTCGGCAAGATTACCGGTGGGCTCGGTGTAGTCCAAGCAATCGCGGCAGTTGGCACAGACGGAGCTGGCGGCGACGGAAAGCCAAAAACCCCTGTCACCATGAGCGCTCTAAACGTAAAATAAAACTAACACAACGAACATAGGAACCTTCTTGTCTACTTCTTTCGGCCGCGTCGACGCGGAAAACAACGTTTTCGTAACCGATGGCGGTGTTGAGCGCAAGGTAGGACAGTACACCGCGGGTGATGCCGAGAAGGCCCTTTCCTTTTACACGATCAGATTCGCCGATCTTGAGGCGCAGGTTCGCATTCTCGAGCAGCGCGTCAAGGGTGGCGTTGACCCGAAGAACTTGAAGAAGGCGTTCGAAGCTCTTAACGTCGAGCTGGTTGAGCCGAACGTAGTCGGTGATATTGAATCACTTCGTGCTCGCGTAGCCGCCGTTGCTCCCGTAATCGAAAAACATGCCGCCGAAAAGGTCGAAGAAAACAAGGAAGCGGTTGCCGCTGCCCTCAAGGCACGCGAAGAACTAGTTTTGAAGGCTGAAGCGTTGGCCGCTGCCGACCCGGCTAAAACAATCTGGAAGACCGCAACAGTTGAGTTGACCGCGCTGTTCGATGCTTGGCAGGCTGGCCAGAAGAACGGCCCGCGCCTTCCAAAGTCTGAAGCAGACGCTCTCTGGAAGCGCTTCTCAGCTGCCCGAACAAAGGTCGAGGCTGCGAAACGCGCCTTCTTCGCCGCAAGCGATAGCGCCGGTAAGGCTGCTAAGGCAGCAAAGCTTGCCCTTGTTGAGAAGGCCGAAGCCCTCACCTCAAAGGGTGCCGACGCGGTTGCAGATTATCGCAAGTTGCTAGATCAGTGGAAGACTGCTGGGCGTTCGAACAGCAAAGCGGACGACGCACTCTGGGCTCGTTTCAAAGCCGCCGGAGACGCCATTTACGCAGCAAAGGGCGAGCAAGTTGCTGTTGCCTCCGCTTCTCAGGCCGAGGCATTCGCCGCCAAGGTCTTGTTGCTCGAAGAAATCGCCGGCATAAACCCCGAAGAAGATCTCGCGGGTGCTAAAAAGCTTTTGGCTGGCATTCAGGACCGCTGGGAAAAGGCTGGCCGTGTTGCTCGCGACCAGATCGCTCAGAGCGAAGACAAACTAAAGGCCATCGAAGCGCGCGTGCGCAAGGCCGAGGCTGAGTTCTGGAGAGCCAATGACCCGGCCGCCAAGGCTCGTAAAGACGATGCCACTGTCAAAATCGAAGAGGCCATCGCAAAACTTGAAAAGGAACTCGCTGCTGCCACTACCAAGGCCGATAAGAAGAAGATTGCCGACATTACAGAGTCGATTGCCGCCAGACAGTCCTGGCTAGAGGCCATAACCAAGGGTTAGTTGTTGTTTACGCGATAAACGTCGTAAACGGCCTCGATGCGCCTCACAGCGCTCAAGAGGCGGTCGAGAAGAGCAGCATCACCCATCTCGAAGACAAATCTGCTCAGAGCTACACGATCGGCGCGAGTGGATACCGAGGCCGAGAGAATATTTACCTTGTGTTCGGCTAGAACACGTGTCACATCGGAGAGCAGACCGGCCCTGTCGAGTGCTTCGATTTGAATTTGAACCAAGAATAGTGCGTTGGCTCCCCCACTCCAGGCAACCTCCATGATGCGTTCGGGTTCCAGCTTCAATGAGTCGACGTTTTTGCAGTCAACCCGGTGGACCGAAACTCCGTTTCCTCGAGTCACGAAGCCGATTATTTCGTCGCCTGGGACAGGAGTGCAACAACGAGCGAGCTTCGACATGACCGAATCGTCGCCACGCACCATGACGCCACTGGTGTCAGATCGGTTGCGATCGGCACTTGAACTGCGAGTTGGTAGCGCAAAGTGCTCGTCGGCGTCATCCTCGTCGACCAACCCAACCGTGAGACGCTCAACAACTGACTGAGCCGAGATGTGCCCTTCGCCAACCGCCGCGTAGAGGGCAGATACGTCAGGGTACTTTAAGTCTGATGCCAGTTTTGACACGCTATCGGCCGACATGAGACGTTGTAGCGGCAAGTTTTGCTTGCGCATGTACTTGGCTATTTGGTCCTTGCCATGCTCAATCGCCTCGTCGCGACGCTCGGCCGAGAACCAGGCCTTGATCTTAGCCTTTGCCCTAGGTGAGGCAACGAAGTTGGCCCAGTCCTTACTCGGCCCGCCGTCGGCATTCTTTGAGGTGAAAATCTCTACGACATCGCCAGAGTGCAGCTCTGATTCGAGTGGAACTAGTCTTCCGTTGACCTTGGCGCCCATGGTGCGGTGACCAACCTCGGTGTGCACGGCATAGGCGAAGTCGACCGGCGACGCACCGGCTGGGAGCCCGATGACCTTGCCCTTGGGCGTGAAGACGTAAACCTCTTTGGCGCCGATTTCGAACCGGAGGGAGTCAAGAAATTCGCCTGGGTCCTGAGTCTCGGTTTGCCAGTCGGTGAGATGCTTCAACCAGGCGAGGTCTTCCTCGGTGTTGGTGGTGGCGGCTTTACCAGCTTGCTCTTTGTACTTCCAGTGAGCAGCGACACCGAATTCCGCACGTTGGTGCATCTCGACTGTTCTGATTTGAATCTCAACCGGGCGTCCGTTGGGTCCGATGACGGTGGTGTGCAACGACTGGTAAAGGTTGAACTTAGGCATCGCGATGTAGTCCTTGAAACGACCAGGAACCGGATTCCACCTCGCGTGAATAGCTCCTAGAATCGCGTAGCACTCTCGAACCGATGGAACTAGGACGCGAATGCCCACGAGATCGTAGATGTCGTCGAATTCTCGTCCTCGAACAACCATTTTTTGGTAGATCGAATAGAACTGCTTAGGGCGACCATCAACCTTGCCCTTGATTTTTGCGTCGCGAAGGTCCTCTTCGATTGCACCAATCACGCTGTCGATAAATTCGGCACGCTTTGGGGTGCGCTGGCGCACGAGATTGACGATCTCTTCATAAACCTTCGGGTAAAGAATCGCGAACGAAAGGTCTTCGAGTTCCCACTTCACGCTGTTGATACCTAGTCGGTGAGCGAGCGGGGCGTAGATTTCCAGTGTCTCCTGGGCCTTCTTGCGAGCCCTTTCTGCGGGCACAAATTCCCAGGTACGCGCATTGTGGAGGCGATCGCAGAGTTTGATTACCAGCACGCGAATGTCTTTTGACATTGCAACAACCATCTTGCGAACTGTTTCGGCCTGAGCGTGATCGCCGTACTTGACCTTGTCGAGTTTGGTCACTCCATCGACAAGCATTGCGATCTCGTCGCCGAAGTCCCTGTTCACCATATCGAGCGTGTAAGCGGTGTCTTCAACGGTGTCGTGCAGTAGCGAAGCAGCGACCGTTATCGGGCCGATACCGAGATCGGCAAGAATCTTGGCTACCGCTAGCGGGTGAGTTATGTATGGTTCGCCACTCTTGCGCAGCTGGCCCTCGTGTGCCAACTCGGCCGCTGCGAATGCGCGATCAATCACGCTCAAATCAGATTTTGGGTGATTTGCCTTAACTACTCGAATCAGGTCAGCAAGTTCTGTGGCGTATGCACCGCTTTTAGGAAACAGCCTCGAAAGCCCAGAGCGCAGCGCGCTTATCGAACCGGTAGGCGTGCTGTCGCTCAAAAGGGTTTACCTCGCGGCTAGAACTTTAGCGGCGGCCTTCTTGAACTTTGACTCACCGGAGCGCAGTTGAGAATAAGCCGGAGGAGCAATGAAGATCGACGAATAGGTTCCGACCAGGATTCCAACGAACAATGCCAGTGCAATGTCACGAAGGGTTCCAGCGCCGAGGACGAAGGAGCCGATGAACAGAATTGAGGCAACCGGTAGTACGGCAACGATCGAAGTGTTGATCGATCTCACCAGGGTCTGGTTGACTGCCAAGTTGACGCGCTCAGAGAATGTAGCGGTGGCGCTGAACTCGACCTCAAAGGTGTTCTCGCGAATCTTGTCGAACACGACAACGGTGTCGTAGAGCGAATAACCTAGAATCGTCAGGAATCCGATCACGGCAGCCGGCGTCACTTCGAAGCCCGCGATGCCGTAGATTCCGGCGGTAATGACCAAGTCATGCGTAAGGGCCAACATCGCCGCAAGCGACATCTTGAGAGTGCGGAAGTAGCCAGCCATCAGCACAGCGGCTAGAACCAAGAACCAGATCAAACCGTTAATGGCCTTGCTGGTTACGTCTGCTCCCCAAGAGGCACCGATGAAGCTTTTGGTTATCTGCTTATCGGTCAAATGGTAACCAGACAGCAGCTTCGCGTAGATGTCTTTGGATTGAAGGTCTGTGAGCTTTGAGGTTTGAATTCGAAGAGTTGAGCCGCCGATTGTGGTGATGATTGGTGCTTCGGATGGCAATACAGAAGCGATCGCGTCCTTGGCAATCTGTGAGTTTGAATCGGTGACGCCAGGCACGCGGAACTCGGAGCCGCCCCTGAATTCGATACCCACGTTGAATCCGCCCTTGAGAACGGGGACGAGGATGCTGACGATTATGAAGACGGCAGAAATCGCGTACCAGATTTTACGTCGCCCGATGAAGTCGAATGATTTCTCGCCCGAGTAGAGGCTGTTACCGAAGTCGCTAAACCTAGACATTATTTGGTACCTTCCTGGCCAGCGCTTTTGCGTTCAGCGATGGTTTGACGCTTTGCAACTTCGTTGGCAGACTTCTTGGCCTTGGCGGTGTTCTCTGGTTCGCGGAATTTACCGCGCCCAACGTAACCCCCTGTGGTCAGAGTCTTGCTGTCAAAGCCGGACCACTTGCTTCCGGAGAGGAAAAAGCGATTACCGCTAATTAGCTGTAGCAGCGGGTGGGTGAATAGGAGGACCACGATCAAGTCGATCAGCGTAGTGATCAGCAGGGTAAACGCGAAGCCTCTCACGTTACCTACGGTTAGCAGATAAAGCGTGATTGCGGCCAAGAGGCTTACGCCGTCAGAAACCGTAATAGTTCGAATCGCTCGTTTCCAACCGGCTTCTACGGCACCGGAGAGAGCTCTGCCATCGCGCAATTCGTCTCGTACTCGCTCGAAGTAGACAATGAACGAGTCAACCGTGATGCCGATTGCAACGATCAGACCGGCTACACCCGCAAGTGAGAGTCTGTAGCCGGAGCGCCAAGAAAGGTAACAGATAACCAGATAGGTGAGCACGGCAGCGACCACTAGTGAACCCATGGTGACAGCTGCAAGTGCGCGATACTGAAAGAGCGAGTAGATGACAACGAGAATCAAGCCGATCAAGCCGGCAAGTAGACCCGCATTCAAGCTAGCCACACCAAGAGTTGCTGAAACCTTCTCGGTGTTGTCTACCTGGAATTGAATAGGCAGAGAGCCGTACTTCAACTGGTCTGCGAGAGAGGTCGCCTCCTGCTGAGTGAAGGTTCCGGTGATCTGAGCTTGGCCGCCGCTGATCACACCGTCTACCTTAGGCGCGGTAACGACGAGACCGTCAAGAGTCACCGCAAAGCGATTGCGCGGGTCGCTTAGACCAAATAGCCGGGTGGTTGTGTCGGCGAACTGAGTGCTTCCTTTTGACTTGAAGGTTAGGTTGACTAGCCAATTGTTGGTGGAGACTTGGCCCACTGTCTCGGTGTTTGCCTGGGCGTCGCTGATCTCGGTACCGTCTACTTCGACAGGTCCGAGAATGTACTTTTCGGTCATATCGCGGTTGCAGGTCACTAGCGGTTTGCTGTCGACAGGATTACCAGTGATTTTGAAGTCTTTGGAGCAAACTAGCTGCTCGTAAGACGCCTGCGTTGCCGCGTCGACGTTGTTCAAATCGCTTGGGTTGGTAGGAGAGGCCGAGCTGGTCGCAATCGGTGTCGACGGCTTGCCCTTGGTTGCAACAGTTGCGGTCGCGCCAGAACTTGCTACGAGAACAGGGCGGAAAACCATTCGGGCGCTCTGCGAGACGAGATCTTCAAGTGCGGTGCTGGTGTTGCCTGGCACGGACACGATGATCGCGCTGTCACCCGAGGTGGTGATCTGAGCCTCAGAGACACCGGTTGAGTCGATTCGCTGTCGAATGATTTCAACAGCCTGCTGAAGCTGCTCTGGGGAGCCGCTCGTACCGACCTGGTACACCGGCTTCAAAATCATTGATGTTCCACCCTGAAGATCCAAAGCAAGTTGAGGGGTGAAGCTAGCTCCCTTTTCACCAAAGAGACTGGGAGCCGCGCCGATGAGGGCGGCGAGGAGCACGATGAGAGTAGCGAGCCAGAGAAGCTTCTTGCGTGCGCTGCGCTTAAAAGTTGATTCAGCCATTGGTGTTTTGTCTACTTTGCGGTCTTGGCTGCCTTAGCAGGAGCCTTCTTGGCTGGTGTGGCGGGCTTGGCCTCCGGAGCTGCTGCAACCTGACGCAAGATTGCGGCCTTGGCTACGACAAGAGTCGAGGTGCCCGACTTGACGGTGAACTTGTCACCATCTACCGAGACGATGGTGGCGTAGATGCCGCTGGTCAACATGACGTCTGAGCCTGCGCCAAGAGAACTCTGCATTTCAAGTGCGGCCTTCTTACGCTTGCGTCCGTTGTTCCACATGAGTCCCATGAGTCCGAAAAGGATTACGTAAACAATGATTGTCGTTGATTCTGCTGGCATTTCGAACCTCTTCGATAGAAAAATAGGCACTAAACGCGCCTATCTGATTATAGGTCAAGCAGTGTTGGCGCTGACCCCGGTTTGCTGCGTTTATTCAAATGGGCAAAGGCAGCCTCGGTGGCCTCCCTGCCCCTAGCGGTTCTCGTGATTAACCCCGTACGCACCAGAAATGGCTCCACGACGGCCTCAATCGTGTCGACCTCTTCGCCCACGGCTACCGCAAGTGTTGATAATCCGACCGGACGCCCGGCGTATCGCGTGGTGAGCAACTCGAGAATCGCCCTGTCCATACGGTCAAGCCCAAGGGAGTCAATTTCGTAAAGATCGAGTGCACCATTAGTGGCCGCTAGGTCGATGGTGTCATGGCCATTGACCAACGCGAAATCGCGCACGCGCTTTAGGAGTCGGTTAGCTATTCGCGGTGTTCCACGACTGCGTTTCGAAATTTCAACCAGGGCAGCGTCCTCGTATTTAATCGCGAGTTTTGCTGCCGACCTGGTCAATACTCCGTAAAGGTCTTCTGGCGAATAGAACTCCAGGTGAGCGGTGAATCCGAATCTGTCGCGCAGCGGGTTCGGGAGCATTCCGCTTCTGGTGGTTGCTCCGATAAGAGTGAAGGGTTCGAGCTCGAGAGGAATCGAGTTTGCACCGACACCCTTGCCCACCATCACATCAACCCGAAAGTCCTCCATGGCTAGGTAGAGCATTTCTTCTGCGGCACGGCTCATGCGATGGATTTCGTCGATAAAGAGAATTTCGCCGGACGTGAGATTGGTGAGAATTGCCGCGAGATCACCGGCGTGCTGAATGGTCGGCCCGCTGGTGAGACGCAACGGTCGCCCACTCTCATGGGCCACAATCATCGCGAGCGTGGTCTTACCCAGACCCGGAGGGCCAGCCAGCAGAATGTGATCGGCAGAGCGATCCTGAATTCGAGCCGCCTGAATGAGTAGCGAAATCTGCTCACGAACCTTTGGCTGGCCAACGAATTCGGCTAGCGAGGTCGGTCGAAGTGCTCCCTCAAAAGCCAAATCTGAGTTGTTTGATTCGGGGTCTAGTAGCTCGCTCACTTACTGGCCCTACTTGAGAGAATCGCCAGCGCGCTGCGCAGCTTGGCCTGTTGATCGTTGCCAGTGGCTTCGCGAAGGGCCGCGAGAACTAGCGGCTCTTTATAGCCAAGACCCAGGAGTGCCGCAACTAGTTCGGAGTCGACGCCGCTACCAGAGCCAAGAAGTTTTCCGGCCAGGGTTAGAGTGATGAGCTTTGCGGTTTTTGGACCGATCCCGGAGACGCTCCGAAACACGGAGTCAGCGTCTTGAGCTACCGCGTTCTCGATGTCAGCTACTCCGATTGCCGAAACGATAGCGAGAGCGGATTTAGGGCCTACGCCGGTAACGGAACGCAAAAGGTCAAATACCTCGAGCTCGCGTTGTGTTTCGAAGCCGAAGATTAGGTGTGCATCTTCACGAACAATGTATGCGGTGTGAAGGATCAAAGCGGAGTCGACCTGCGCTGTCGCCGAAACCTTTGGTGAGACAGAGACCAGGTAGCCGACCCCCGCAACGTCAAGCACCACGAAGCCGAGACCGGTTCGTTGAATCTTTCCTGTAAGCGATGCAATCACAGATAAAGGCTAACTAACCTTTGCGAGAGGCCTTTGAGGCGCGCTCTGCCGCCAGCCACGCCTCTTGGGCCTTAGTCTTACGCAACGCGGCCGACTCCCCCGTCGATGGCCGCCAGCTCTGTGTTATTGCTATCGCAAGCGCGTCGGCGGTATCGGCAGGGGTAGGTGGTGCAGCAAGCTTCAGAATCTTTTGCACCGCTGAAGCAATTTGAGGCTTTGCAGCCCGCCCATTACCTGTGACCGCTGCCTTGACCTCACTTGGCGTGTGCATGTGAATCGGTATTTGGTGCCTAGCAGCTAGGTACAGAACCACGCCGGAGATCTGCGCGACCCCCATAACTGAGCGCAAGTTCGCCTGCGCAAAAACTCTCTCGAGGGCTATGGCCTCGGGTTTGTACTCAAGAATGAGGCGCTCGATCTCATTGGCAACGAACTGGATGCGCACCTCAAGCGAAAGCTCCTTATCGGCACGAATGGTGTCGCCAAAAACGAAGGCCACTCCCCTGCGTGGCAACTCTTCAACAACTCCAACACCACAGCGCGTCAAACCCGGGTCGACACCCATGATCAGACGGCTTGCCACTAGTCGCTTTCTAGCTCGGCTAGGACCTCGGGAGTCAGATCAAAGTTCGCGTAAACGTTTTGTACGTCGTCACAGTCTTCGAGGGCGTCAATAAGCCTGATGACCATTCGTGCACTCGCGGCGTCAACCTGCAGCGACATTGACGGTACGAATTCCGCATCGGCGGCCTCGTAGTCAATGCCTGCCGATTGCAAAGCCGCGCGAACCGCGACCATGTCTGAAGGCTCCGTCGTGATGATGAACTGTTCTTCGCGTTCTTCGATGTCTTCGATTCCGGCGTCCAGGCCGGCGTCAAGAAGCGCGTCCTCGGTTACACCCGATGACTTATCGATAACAATCTGACCTTTGCGAGCAAAAAGGTAGGCTACGCTGCCTGGGTCAGCCATGGTTCCGCCGTTTCGAGTCACGGCTACGCGAACCTCTGCGGCGGCACGATTCTTGTTGTCGGTCAAACACTCGATCAAGAGGGCAATTCCACTTGGACCGTAGCCTTCGTACATGATTGTCGAGTAGACGACGGCGTCTTCACCCACACCAGCTCCGCGCTTTATAGCACGGTCGATGTTGTCGCTAGGCAGTGAAGACTTGCGGCCCTTTTGGACTGCGTCGTAGAGGGTCGGGTTGCCTTCGATGTCTGGGCCACCGAGGCGCGCTGCGACTTCGATGTTCTTGATCAGCTTGGCAAAGAGCTTCGCCCGACGGCCGTCGATAACGGCTTTCTTGTGCTTGGTAGTCGCCCATTTGGAGTGGCCGGACATGAATCTCCTATAAGTGCTTGGTGTTGTTCAAAAGTCTATTTTACGAATTCGCGCAGGAACAGTTCGTGCACACCGTCTTCGCCGGTGACTTCTGGGTGAAAAGAAATTCCCAGGATGTTGCCCTGCGATACGGCTACAACACGACCGTCTGGCAACTCGGCGCGAATCTCCGAAGTTCTAACCTCGGTGATCACCGGTGCACGAATGAACGCCGCATGGACGTCGTGATCGACCCCTTTGAATTTAATGTCCGCCTCGAACGAGTCCAATTGGTTGCCAAACGCATTTCGCGAAACCGTCACGTCGAGGCCACCAAAGGTTTCCTGACCCTCGATGCCGCCGGTGATTTGATCCGCGAGCATGATCAGGCCCGCGCAAGTGCCGAAGGTAGGCAGCCCGTTCGCTATAGCTGCCTTGATTGGGCTAAACAGCTCGAAGATTGTGGCAAGTTTGCCTATTGTGGTTGATTCACCGCCAGGAATGACGAGACCCGAAACGCCGCCGAGTTCCTTAGCAGTGCGAACAGATACGGCGTCAACGCCGAGTCTTGAAAAGACCTGAAGGTGCTCTCTAAAGTCACCTTGAAGCGCTAAAACACCAATCGGTAGCGACATTTACCAGCCGCGGTCGGCCAAGCGGTGCGGGGCTGGAATGTCACTTACGTTGATTCCAACCATTGCCTCGCCGAGGCCACGACTAACCTGAGCCAGGACCTCAGGGTCGTTGAAGAAAGTCGTCGCCTTTACGATGGCCTTAGCGCGTTCCATCGGGTTACCAGACTTGAAGATTCCAGAACCAACAAAGACGCCGTCGGCCCCGAGTTGCATCATTAGAGCGGCATCGGCAGGGGTTGCGATTCCTCCTGCTACAAACATGACGACCGGTAGTTTTCCGGTTTTTGCGACCTCAAGGACTAGTTCGTAAGGTGCCTGAAGCTCCTTCGCGGCTACGTACAGCTCGTCGTGGCTCTTAGCGGCCAAAGCGCGTAATTCGCCGTTGATCGTGCGGATGTGCTTCATGGCTTCCGAAACGTCGCCGGTGCCGGCCTCACCCTTGGAACGAATCATGGCTGCACCCTCGGTAATGCGGCGAAGGGCCTCACCCAAGTTGGTTGCACCACAGACGAAAGGGACTTTGAACTGCCACTTGTCGATGTGGTTCACGAAGTCTGCTGGAGAAAGCACTTCTGATTCGTCGATGTAGTCGACGCCGAGTTGCTGAATGATTTGAGCTTCGACGAAATGTCCGATGCGGGCCTTTGCCATGACCGGAATCGACACTGCCTTGATGATGCCGTCGATCATGTCTGGGTCGCTCATGCGAGCGACACCACCCTGAGACCTGATGTCGGCTGGGACGCGTTCTAGAGCCATAACTGCGACGGCACCTGCGTCTTCTGCAATCTTCGCTTGGTCCGGGGTAACAACGTCCATGATGACCCCGCCCTTAAGCATTTCGGCTAGGCCGCGCTTGACGAGAGGTGTGCCTGTTTTTGCCTCAGAATTTGAGCTCATGGGTTCAGTCTAAAGCAACCCCTAGAGCCTTACAAAACCGACCCTGGCCAAACCGCAGCCAAGGCTTCGCGAAGATCTCCGAGGAGTCTCGGCAGCGCCTTAGTCTTTGCGATTATCGGTAAAAAGTTGGCATCATTGCGCCAGCGTGGCACGACGTGTTGGTGCAGGTGCGCGGCGATGCCGGCCCCGGCAACCGCTCCTTGATTCATTCCGAGATTAAACCCGTGAGCGCCCGAAGTTGTGCGAAGTGCCTGCATTGCCTGCTGTGTCAGCAGACCAATCTCGGCTACTTCTTCGGCGGTTGCCTCGTCATAGGTGGCAATGTGCCGGTAGGGGCAAACTAGCAGGTGACCGCTGTTGTATGGGTAGAGGTTTAAAAGCACGAACGCGTGAGTACCTCGGTGCACGATTAGTGCTTCTTCATCGGTGAGCTCTGGTCCCTTGCAGAACGGGCACACCTCTGGTTGTGTTCCGTGCTCTATGTAGACCAGTCGCTGCGGAGTCCATAGACGCTCGAATTCATCGGGTACTCCCCCGAAGTCATTCGAAGACTCGGCTTCCACTAAACCTGTTCCTTTGACGCGATGGCGGCGAGAATCCGGTCGATGGCCTGATCAAGAGGCACGCCGTTTTCTTGCGTACCGTCTCGGAACCTGAACGATACTGCGCGGTTGTCGCGATCCTCGCCACCGGCGATGAGCATGAATGGCACGCGGTCTTTGGTGTGATTGCGAATCTTCTTAGGCATCCGGTCGTCAGAGACATCTACTGTTACGCGAACACCCTTAGCGCGAAGTGTGGCTGCGATGTCATGTAGGTACTCGTTAAACTCGTCGGCGACCGGAATACCGACCACCTGAAGCGGAGCCAGCCACGGCGGGAAGTGCCCGGCGTAGTGTTCGGTGAGCACTCCGAAAAAGCGCTCGATCGAACCGAAAAGTGCGCGGTGAATCATGACGGGTCGCGCTCTGGTGCCATCTGCCGCGGCGTATTCAAGATCAAATCTCTCCGGCAGGTTGAAATCCAGCTGAATGGTAGACATCTGCCAAGTGCGACCTATAGCGTCTCGCGCCTGAACCGAAATCTTCGGGCCGTAGAAAGCAGCGCCGCCAGGGTCTGGAACCAGCGTCAAACCCGACTTGGTCGCAACCGATTCAAGAATCAAGGTTGCCTGATCCCAAACTGTCGGGTCGCCAACAAACTTTGGATTACCTTCTTCACGGGTTGAGAGCTCCAAATAGAAATCGTCCAACCCATAGTCGCGTAGCAGACCGAGAACGAAGTTCAGCACGTTGGTGAGTTCGGCTTCCATGGTCTCTGGGGTCACAAAGAGGTGTGCATCGTCTTGGGTAAAGCCGCGTGCCCGAGTGAGGCCGTGGACAACGCCGGACTTCTCGTAGCGATAAACGGTACCGAACTCAAACATGCGAAGCGGAAGGTCACGGTATGAACGACTTTGCGACTTGAAGATCAAGATGTGGAACGGGCAGTTCATCGGCTTCAAGTAGTAGTCCTGGCCCTGCTTCCTGACAACACCGTTTTCGTCGCGCTCCTCATCTAGCTGAATCGGTGGATACATGCCTTCTGAGTACCAGTCAAGGTGTCCGGAGATTTCGAAGAGGTTCGACTTGCTGACGTGTGGCGAATAGACGAACTCGTAGCCAGACTCTTCATGACGCTGGCGACTGTAGTCCTCCATTACCTTGCGAATCATTCCGCCCTTCGGGTGGAACACGGCTAGACCCGAACCAATTTCTTCAGGGAACGAGAAGAGATCCAGCTCGGCACCAAGGCGACGGTGATCACGCTTGGCTGCCTCTTCCAATCGCTCGAGATGAGCGCGCAACTCGTCCTTTGAAGGCCAGGCTGTTCCATAGACGCGCTGGAGTTGCTTGTTTTGCTCGGATCCTCGCCAGTAAGCCGCGGCCGACCTCATCAGTTTGAAAGCCTGACCGATCATTCGGGTGTTTGGTAGGTGTGGACCCCGGCAGAGGTCGAACCAAACCGTCTCGCCGGTTGCCGGGTCAACGTTGTCGTAGATGGTTAGTTCTCCGGCGCCAACTTCTGCAGC